>CAZGNX010000055.1:0-1582 GCA_964527065.1 uncultured Pseudomonadales bacterium | reverse complement strand
CTCATGAGGCTATTGGTATCTCCCACGGGTGGAAGTTGACCATGATCACCTATAGCAATAATGGGCACGCCATATGACTGGATATCTTCCCACATCTCTGAGGTCACCATAGATGCCTCGTCGATGATGATCAGATCGCACTCAAGCTCTTCTGCTCTATCCCACCCGAGGATATGTCCCTCTTTATCAATTCTGGGTGAGTACATGAGCGAGTGTATCGTGCCCACGCTGTCCTCGCGGCACAGTGCATGTTGGTCGACAAGCTTTTGCTTGAGTACTTGGCTGGCTTTTCCAGTAAAGCATGCAAATGCTACATGCATGTGCGGATAGGATTGCTTGAGGATCGTCCGAAGCACTGCAGTGATCGTGGTTTTTCCAGTGCCTGCATACCCGCCAACGGTGATAAAAGGGAGATTGGGGTGTTTGATCCAGTCTGTTAGTGTCTTGAGTACACGGGACTGGTCTGCCGAAAGCTCCAGGTTTTTGGGCAAATGGACCTTCGGTACAGGAAGTACTGGTTTAGGTTTCGGTGATGTCGTAGGGGTTTTCTCAACTTTACCGCCAAGTTTTGCAATGATTTTGTGTGCAATCTCTTTGTTGTAGTCTTCTTCTTCTGCATTACTAAACACGCGTTTAGCTGCAGCAAAAGCATACATGTTAGATATTGGATAGAGAGCTTTCAATGCATACTGCCTCACCTGTGGATGATCATCATCAAGCATGCTTACGAGAAGTCTTTCAGAATATGGAAGTTTGAGTTTCCCCAGCGCCGAGCAGGCGAGTCTCCGGTGATTACCATTTTCACTATGAAGCGCTTTGAGAAGGATGACAATTTCTTCAGTTGTAGGGTCTGCACTTTCACCAATATCTACGATCTGTTTTTGCTCCGCATCTGACATGGGGAGATTGTAACATAGGGTAAATGTGAAAGGGGAAATGGTAAATGGGATAGGGCAAAGAGAGCTAGGAGAGTTTAGGGTTTAGAGTTTAGGGAGTTGTTTGACATCTGCCTGCCAGTCAAAGCCCTGCCTGACGGCAGGCAGGTTTGGCGGCGGTTGGATGTATGACGAAAGCAGGTTGTCATTGCGAGGAACTGATAAGACTAGTAAAGGTGACGCGGCAATCTATACAGACCATCGACCGAGTCAGACTCGGCTCAGGCAATAAATATTCCCTGAGCGAACCCAGTCAGACTGGGGTAGTCGAAGGGTAAGTAGAGAGTTTGGAGCTTAGGGTTTGGGAAATTTTAGGTGAGAATTGAGTGTTTTCAAGGGGACCCCTTGCGGTCACAATAAATCGCAGCAAGGGGTCCCCTTGTAGAAAATGTGATATTTTAGATTTCTGTGACGTTTTGGGATTTGTTTTGGATTTGTTATTTGGGATTTGTGATTTTCTAAGTCCTGATTTGCCATTTGATCCGCCAGTTGGCGGAATAACCTTTGGATTTGTATTTGAATTTATGCGTGTTTTGACATTTGAACTTTGTCATTTGAATTTATATTCATCTTATAAATAATTTGTCCCCGCCTGAGTGGATATTGTCCAGCCAGACGGGGACTAAATATAAGTAATCATATAATTA
>CAZGNX010000054.1:0-1929 GCA_964527065.1 uncultured Pseudomonadales bacterium | reverse complement strand
CCTGGCCATCGCCTGATTTAACCCCAAACCTACATGAGTCAGGGCGCTCATTACTACTTCTTGTCGTCTTCGCTCATCAGCTAATTCGCTGGCACGGAATGCCCTCACGTATTCCCTAATCGTTCTCAGGTCATCTACAGACTCATCCGTAATCACACAACACCGAGTCTCTTTGATTAGTACACCGATTCCCATATCTGCCACCCACGCGTGAGGCGTCCCAAAATACTGCTTTTCACCACACTTTTCTTGAGGCAAAGCTTCTCGAATGTAAGTAGCCACCTCATGCAATATCTCACTCATCCGCCGGATTGTACGTCATCATCTCCTCGAGTACAACTAGTCTGCTTGACCCTTTATGTCCCGCGCTGGTACTTTGGTGAAAGAATATTCCTCAAACTCGACTTCGCTCGGACAGCCCTGGGCATAGCGCACAATCTTATTGTTTGTGTCAAAAGCCATTGCCGAATATGTGTAAACCTTTGCCTCATCCGGGGTAGAGCAAATTGCGCGCCCTGCCTCACAATTCTTACGATCAGACAAAAGTCGCTCACAATCTTCTAGAGTTTGTACTTTGCTAATCAATTCTTCTGCCCTGGCCTGGTGCGCCCGCGACCAGCTCTCAAACTCAGGATCCTTGGCAAAATTAAGGTTTACGTCAGGCAAATGCAAAAAGTGATTGGTCTTAACCTCCTGACTCTCTACTTCCTCAATATAGTACTCCTTAGCCGTTGCCTCGATTCCAAAGCATTGCTTGGGATCAGCTACTAGCATATTGCCACCAATCTTGGGGTTAAATGACTGGATAATTTTGACGGCTTCACTCGCAGTCGCCGCCTCCAATATTAGGCGAACATAAGGTTTGCGGATATACGATATCTGGTCGTCGCTGGTCCGGACAAAAGTCGAGACATATGCCACCCCTTGTTCATTAATTCCGCCATAGTATCCATCTTCGTAGGGAATAGGGTTTTGGATGATGAGCTTACGATACGTATCTTGAGGCGAATCAAAGAGGGCAATCTCGTCCTCGTAACGCATCCACGAGACCGGATCCCTCGTTTTCATCAGAAGCCAAGTATTGTTCGCTCGTTTTGCCGCTGTAGTACACATAACTTGACACGGAGTCTAGCCGAGAAGTATCATACTGTCAAAAGTGACGAACATTGTCGTCACTAGCCGACAGGGAGATAAAATATGGATCATCACAAGCGCGCCCAGCAAGTCCTTGAGCAATTTGGCCTATCCGCCAACGAGGCGAGAGTCTACCAATCAGCCCTCCAGCTCGGCGAATCCTCGCCATTTGGCATCGCCAAGGTATCGGGTATCCCACGCACCACAGTCTACGCCGTCTTAACAGACCTCTCCCTCAAAGGATTAGTCGAGCTCGAGAGCGCGACGGGCCTCATGAAGCAACAGACCAAAGTCCGAGCCAAGAACCCCTCGGTGCTCCGCGACATTCTCTGGCAGAAACGCGCCGATACTTTTAGACAAGAAGCAGATATCCTCGAGGTCTTGCCCTACCTCAAAAAGGAATATCTCCAGGACTCAACCAACGCCGACTTCCAGTTTTTCCCCGGGATGCAGGGAGCTAATCACGTCATGTTTGACCTTGACGGAGTTGACCAGGATACCTACGTCTTCGACTATTTGATCCCCATGGATGCAACCGGGAGCAAGGAAATGAACGAAGGAGTAGACAAGGGGATCAAGCTCTTATCTAAACGAAAGTGTGTCGAGTACAACCTCATTTCTCTTACCCCCTGGTCCAAGCATGTCCTCTCCTACCAGGTCGAGCGTAATCCCCACTATCTCGACCACGTCGAACATCGCTACTTACCCCTTGAACTAGCCAACATGGCAGTCATGGCCAGGGTCAAAGGCGATCGTACCTGGGTTGTCTCTGTCAAGGGAGACGAGGTCTGGGGG
>CAZGNX010000053.1:0-2160 GCA_964527065.1 uncultured Pseudomonadales bacterium | reverse complement strand
AGAATAATGTGCACTATGATATAAATTAGTTATGCGCATTTATTGGCTCATCGCTAGCATCCTAGCTTATGCCTTTATTCCCACTCCAGCAATCGCCGCCGGAGATTTTTCCGTCAGCTCGACAAACAACGGATTTAGCTTTTGGGATGGACTACTAGAAAGTCAAGTCTTCTTCCGCCAGCTTACCCATACCCAACCAGGCAACAACTGGACCATCAAAATCGGCCAGGGTGGCCAACTCTACTCGCTCAAAGGTAACGACAATCTCGAAATGATCGCCCGTCAACGCCAGGAGCACGGCCAGTGGGTTGATGAGGTCTACCAACATGTTATCTCCTTCCCTCCCCAAAAAGATACCAGTTACACTATAGTCGACGGCGACATCCATCAAGCCGGGTATTATAGTAAAAGCGATCTTGACGAGCCGCCATTCGAACCTCTTCTACAACGTAGTCTCTACTCTCCCCTCTTTCACTTTACGCACAATTCCACTAGTAAAAGCGTCAGTTACACCACTTGGCCCCAGCACGCTCACCTCCCGCGCCAACAAAAAAATAATCAGGTATTCTTCCATCAAACAATTACTGATCTCGGCGACGGAGTTGTCGGTATAGACCTGCTTGTTAGCAACTGGAGCGACCACGCCTTTGAGCGGATCAATCTACCATGGTCTGCCTTCCGTACCGAGCTTTTTCCCACCCAGATTTTGAGCAACCCTAACGGCTCGTATCGCACTATCGACACCACCTTTTCAGATCCTACCATTCAGCTAGCTGACCAAAGTACCGGCGGTTGGCTTGCTGTCACGCGTGCCAACAATAGCAATAGTAATGGGATAGGACTTATATATGGTGCCAAACCGTTAAGTGCCGATCAATCCCGCACCTTCATCCGTTTTGCCACGTATGACTCCACCGAGATTCCCGATGTAATAGATGGCACTGTTGCAACTATCAGTCGTCAAGTCGATCTCCAACCAGGAGAGCAGCTCTCCGCCCACTATTATTTAGTTTTTGGTACACTCGCTCACATAAAATCCAAGGGAAATGAACTCCAATCCCAGGTTACGCTCACCAAGCGCTACGTCCCCGAATCAGAGGGGAAACAGATTGCCATCTGCACATCTACCCCAGTTCCCTATCGCCGAGGATGTCCAGCTGGCCAGACCCCCGCCTTCTCCCTCTATGACAATTTTGTTCAGGGCTCCCTCCCCCTCTTCCTTATGCAGGATACTAGTAGTGGCAAATACATAGTCAGTAGTGATCCATACAAAATCGACTTCCCCGAGGTACCATACGGGAAAACAAAGTATATAGAATTCTTAGGTTGGGCTTATCCTTCTTCACTAGCTAACAACAGCACTCGCACCTACAAATCTCTCAAGAATATCCTGATCGATCGCACTCTTTTCCCTGCATCCGGTGACGATGCCACCCTAACCGTACCCACTTCTTCCGATACTCCCAGCAAACCTGGAGACTTTAATAAAGATGGCAAAGTCAACCTCGCCGACTACAACAAACTTATTTCTGGCTATGGTTCTACTTACAACCTTTCCCATTACAATCAATTACTCATTAACTATGGCAAATAAGATTATTCGATTATTATTATTCCTTCTTTTGCTTTCTATCGCCCACCCTCTTCAAGCGATTGCTGCTACACGTTACAAAGATGTTTTGTATCAAAAGCTAAACATTACTCGCAATATTGTATACGGTCATGCTATATCTCCAATCTCCAACCAATCACAAACATTACTCCTAGATCTATATCAACCAGCAAACGACAACACTCCAAATCGGCCAGCCATCATCTGGCTTCACGGGGGAGGATTTGTTACAGGCAATAAAGATATATTTTCCAAAATTCCCGACACTATCTTTACCGAAGATTATGCCAAAAGGGGTTTTGTAGTTCTGGCAATTAATTATCGATTACACGATACCAGTGATGATCTACCCACCAAAATAGCAACTGCCCGCCAAGACACCCTCTCGGCAGTATCTTGGCTTCAAGCAAATGCGACAAAATATAAAGTAGATCCAGGAAAAATATTTGTTGGAGGGTTTTCGGCTGGTGCGTATGCCGCGCTTTATGCCGCCCACGATCACAATCCATCCACTCATCGTATCGCAGGTGTGATTAGCTTTTCCGGTG
>CAZGNX010000052.1:0-2178 GCA_964527065.1 uncultured Pseudomonadales bacterium | reverse complement strand
GTAAACTTTTTAAACAATTTTTACCCAAGCCACCCCGCAAACCAGCGGGGTTTTTCTTGTCCCGCCGAAGCTCAAAGAGCGAAGGAGGATGTCCCTCGCAAATATTTAATTAATTTTGAAGGAAAAACATATGGCATACTGCAAAACAAGATATGAAATATCTACTCAGAGTGCTGAACCATCCTGGAAAAAGCTCCAAATAGATGCTCACATGGCAGGCTGCACCCTCTGTCACCTGATAGACGAGTCTGCTCAAAACGGCGGACTCCTACCCCTCACAATTGCTCATCAACTCAGATTACTAATAGTTAAGAAGCCGGGGAATTCTTGGGTTGGTGCTAAGTCTCAATCTATAGTTATCTATGATGGACAACAACTCTTAGTAGGATAGAATAATCATATGACAGACGCATTGTATTTATCCGACTCGACCCTTACTTCCGCCACCTCCCAAGTGGTGGAGGTCAGCGACAATTACGTCGTCCTAGCTCAAACCATTTTTTACCCCCAGAGTGGTGGACAGCCGTCAGACAAAGGAACTATTAGTTCTGACAGTGCCACACTTAATGTCAAGTCTGTCGAATACAGTGGAGGGAACATCAAACACGTCGGTACTTTCAAGGGCGCCTTTGCGGTAGGCCAAAAGGTTGAGCTCACTATCGACGCCCATCTCCGCCTCAAACATATGCAGTGGCACACTGCCGGTCATTTGGTTGATCTGGTAGCTCGCCAACTGTACCCAACCCTCATTCCCATTCGCGGCATGCACGGGATCGGCAAAAAATTATTTATTGAATACGAGGGGATTCATGAGCTCGATCTAGCTCGTATCAACACCGAGCTCACCCAGCTCATTGCTAGCCACCCAGTCATCCAAACTCAATTCGTCACTCTCGCAGAACTCAAGCGCCTATCCAACTGGTTACCCGCCAAGCTCCCTACCTCCAAAACACTCCGGGTTCTCAGCATTGGAGATACCTACCACATCCCCGACGGAGGCACCCAACTCAAAACAGGAGATCAAATCTGGCCAATCGTGGTTATTTCTCTCGAGCACACCACAACCTCAACCCTTGTTCATTATGCAGTCACAGAACTAGTCGCTCAACGTTACCATGTTTTAAAACATAGTAACATGGTTAATAACGGTCTTTCCAACGAAATTGTCAAACTAGAATCACAATTTACTAGTGATCTCAACGCTATCGCTACTCAGACAGAACTCGACGCCCTCTATCTCCAATACCTTGGCAAAAAAGGTTCGGTTAATCAACTCATGAAAGGCTTACAGGGTCTCACCCTGAAGGACAAACAACAATATGGCCCTCTTCTTAACCAGCTCAAAAAATCCCTCGAATCTCAAATCGAAACTAAACGACTAGCCCTAGAATCTCACATCTCAAATCTGTCCACTGATTTAACCATTCCTGGCATCCCACAACCATCCGGCCGCCTGCACCCCACCACAGAGCTCATTCGGTCTCTCAACTCCTTCTTTCGTTACCATGGTTTCTCCGTCCAAGAGGGACCGGAGATCGAGGACGTCGAATATAACTTCCGCCGACTCAACCTCCCCGAGGGCCATCCCGCTACCGACCTGCAAGATACCCTCTTCGTCCAGGAGCCCAATATTCTCTTGCGTACCCACACTAGCTCCATCCAAACTCGCGTCATCTCTACCCACAAGCCCCCGCTCCGCGTCGTTGTCCCTGGCAAGGTCTATCGCAACGAGACCAGTAACGCCACCAACTCGAGCTTCTTTTATCAATATCAAGGCTTTGTAGTAGACCAGGGAGTTAACATCGGCCATCTCAAGGACATGTTAACCCAAGTCCATCAATTTCTTTTTGGGTCTGACGTGGTTTTGCGCTTTCGCTACAAATATTATCCCGAGGTTAGCCCCGGAATGGGGGTCGACATGCAGTGCCGGTTCTGCGCAGGCATTGGTTGCACTGTCTGCAAATCACGGGGATGGATTGAGACGCTGGGTAGTGGCATGACCCACTACAACTGCTATAAGGCTTGTGGCATCGATCCGGAGGTCTGGACTGGCTACTCCTTTGGTCTTGGTCTTGATCGCCTGGTCATGTCCAAATACGGTATTACCGATATTCGTAAGCTCTATGGTGGGGAGATCGCCTATCTATGAAAATTCCTCTACTTTGGCTCAAAGATTAT
>CAZGNX010000051.1:0-2266 GCA_964527065.1 uncultured Pseudomonadales bacterium | reverse complement strand
CCAACAGATTTATGGTGGCAATGGTAAAAAATTCTGTCCAAAAATTCATAAGTGCCGAGGAGAGGACTTGAACCTCCATCCCGCTAAGGGACACGCTCCTGAAGCGTGCGCGTCTACCATTTCGCCACCTCGGCAATACTATGAATTATACCTCAAGCCTATTTTTGTTTGCCCCGGTTATTCTCAATACCTGTCAAATTTTTCTTCCGTAATCTCAGCGAGATTGGCGTAATCTCCAAGAGCTCATCATTCTCCAGGAAATCAATATTTTGCTCTAGCGAGAGGATCGTGGGTGGGGTCAGCTGGATCACCCCGTCGGAAGATTTAGATCGCATATTTGTGAGCTGTTTGCCCTTACATACATTCATCCTTACATCCTGTTCTTTGGGAGTTTGTCCTACAATCATACCTTCATAGACTGGGACAGCCGGTCCAATAAAAAGAACTCCCCGCTCTTCAGCTGCGTTGAGACCGTAGGCTAGGGACTCACCGCTATGGCTAGCGATAATCACTCCCGAACGGATCTTGGGTAATTCTTTACCCATCGGCTCATAGCCATCAATTTGGGAGGAAAAGAGTACAGTCCCTTTGGTGAGGGTCAGGAGAAGTGTGCGCAGTCCAATGATATTGCGAGTAGGTATACGGTAGACAAACTCGACTTCTGTTTCAGATAGCGGCTCCATCGACACCATGACTCCGTAGCGTTTGCCCATTTCTTGGTTGATCACCCCTTGATACTCGTTAGGTACGACAATATCGACTTCTTCCACAGGCTCAGTCTTGACCCCTTTGTCGTCTTTTTTCACAATCACCTCAGGTTTACCCACTTCCATCTCATAACCCTCGCGTCGCATGGTTTCTAGGAGTATTGAGAGGTGCAGCTCACCCCGCCCTGACACTTTGTACTTACCATCATCCAGTTTCTCAACCCTCAGCGAGAGATTAGACTCTAGCTCTTTGTAGAGACGCTCCTCTATTTGACGGTTCGTCACGTACTTGCCTTCACGACCAGCCAGGGGTGAAGTATTTGCTCCTATAGTCATGTGTAGGGTAGGCTCGGTGATTTCTTGGGTAGGATAGGACTCAGTATCGCTAGGATCAGACATAGTAAGTCCAATCTGTACTTCAGACAGACCCGGGATCCCAACAATATCACCAGTCTGAGCACTCTTCGCCTCGACGCGCCCTAGCCCTTCAGAGAGGAGTATTCGGGTGACGGAAAATGGCTTAGTGGGCCGATTAGTGAGAATTACGCTCTGGCCAAGATTTATAGAACCCTGCGCAATTTTGCCAATTGCGATTCGTCCTAGATGTGCGTTGTAGTCAATAGAGGAGACAAGCATCTTAAAGGTATGACCTGTGTCGGGATTAGGTGCGGGGAAGTATTCAATGATCTTATCCAGGAGTGGAATTACATTCCCCGACGTCTCGGACGTATATAACTCCGGTAGTTTACTAAAAACCTTTCCATCACGCCCGACACCGTAGAGCACCGGGAACTCCAAATGATGTTCAGCGTGCGCAAGCTCAAGGAAAAGATTTTCAATTTTAGCGATCACATGAGGCACGCGAGCATATTGCTTGTCGATCTTGTTAATGACCACGATAATCTTGAGGTTAAGCTTGAGCGCTTTCTTCAGAACGTAGCGAGTTTGAGGCATCGGTCCTTCTTGCGCATCGACAATCAGAAGAGCGCCATCCGCCATAGAGAGTGTCCGCTCCACCTCACCAGAGAAGTCTGCGTGACCTGGTGTGTCGATGATATTGATTTTAGTGTCACCATAGAATATGGCGCAGTTCTTGGCGAGTATTGTGATCCCTCGCTCGCGCTCCAGGGTATTACTGTCAAGAATGGTGGTCTGACTCATTTCTCCTGCGTTCTCACGGAAGGTATGAGTCTGCTTGAGCATAGCGTCTACGAGTGTAGTTTTGCCATGGTCAACGTGTGCAATCACTGCCACGTTACGAATGTCCTTAAAGTTATGCATAGTCTACTTTTAAATGAAAATTAGTTGCCTAATTATATCACAATATATCAAAATTGCCTGGAGCGGGTAAGGGGGATCGAACCCCTGATAACTGCTTGGAAAGCAGTTGTGTTACCGCTACACCATACCCGCAACGGCTCAGATGAATGTGTGGGTCAGCTATGCTGACCGTCACCCCGCTGAGCGGGGTGGTGAAGCTCAGAGTCGAACTGAGATAGCCTGTTCTTCAGACAGGTGCCTTGACCACCTTGGCTACTTCACCCATAACCTAAATTATA
>CAZGNX010000050.1:0-2695 GCA_964527065.1 uncultured Pseudomonadales bacterium | reverse complement strand
CTGTTTGGCTTTTAACATTTCTTCTATTCTCTCCAGGCCTGCCGGAACAAAACGCGTGGTGTGTTCTCCCACAATCTCACTCGCCAACCTCAGTCCTTGCATCTGTTCGAGTACTCTGTAAACTTTGGTGCGATTGATGCCAGTACGTCTGGCGACGAGTAGGGGAGTACTTTCTCCATGTTCCACCAAATCTAAATAAATCTCCACCCAGTCCTGTGCCATTCCCAACTTTCGCAAATACAATATTAGTTCTTGTTTTTCTTTCATGTTCACCAACTGGACAACAATTATACACTTTTCCACTTGCGTTATATCATCTGGATAATTATTTAGTTGTCCACAATCAGGACAAAGGAGAATATATGAACAACCAAGGCATTCAACTCTTGCCCGGTGCCGACAACATAAAGTCGGTCTATCAACGAGTCTTAAAGAGTAAGACCGCTGACTTTATCTGTCTCTCTACCGGCTACGAGGCCGTGATCGGGGAGTGGTATGACCAAGAGTTTGAACCCAAACTCTTTGGTAGTGATATTAAAACCCGCGAGGTCGTGGCCGACACCGCCGGCAATCGCAGCTACGGAGCCAAGAAAGATGGGGTCAAAAACCAGGCGCGCTACCTAAAAGACGCCGCCGAGTCAGATCTTGTTCTCGGGGATGGCTTTATGGCGATCGTCAGCTTTAACCCGGCTAACCCCTACGCAATCGTCATCGAAGATCCCGCGATCGTCTCCTCGGCCAAAGTCTGGTTCGAAGCTATCTGGGCCAGCGCCGCTAGGTAAATTGCCTCTCACGCCTGCGAGGTCGCTCCTCGCAGGTACTTTTTTCTCCCCAGTATCATCACCACGCTAGTCGTATTGATCAAAAAAATGTAGACAGGAAAAGCAAGATTCTCGAGCGAGAAAGCCAGGATAGATAGAATACTAAAAAAGCTTGCGACCACATCCGACATATAAAACTTCCACTCCTCAGTCTCAGGATATTTCCACGTTTTAACCAGTGTCGGCACAAAGCCAATAAAATCGGTCACAATAGACATCGCCAGTCCTAGAAATGCTATGTTGGTTGTCTGCCATATAATGAGCGATCCAATGGCCATCGCAAACACTACCCAATCTAGTCTGGTATTTCCACCCATTCCTCGCTTCAAAGATAGGTAGAACATGGCGATACTACCCAGTAGTTGTGCAGAAGCCAAGTAGATCCCGTTCGTATCTCCATTGGCAAAAAGGGTGCCTACAAACAAAAAAGACACTAGCATTATCAAAAATCTAGTCATTCGTTGAGGTTTAAAATCTCCCTTAATTACGCTGGTAATCCCAATAATCGGCGAGACAAATCCAAAAACAATAGAAATAATCAAAAATAATTGTTGTATATTCATGTTTATTCTCCTCTGAAAGTATACCCGAGTAGCTTTAGCGCCGTGCGTATTCGTTTTTGCTCCTCAAGGTGATGAGTATTAGTTTCGACATTTGCATTAATGAATTCTTGAGCCAACTCCAAATCATCTATTTCTAAGGCGTTCGGATCTTGACCTTGCCAGAAGAATAATTTCGCTTTGTATTTCAAGATCAACTCATACAGCTCCTCTGGACACTGTGGATATAGGTTGACTACGTCGGGGTCACGACTAATTCTCCCCAATATCCGATCTCCCCCTTCTCCACATTGTCCAAGATATGCAAATAAAAACTCAGTAATATGTACCTCTTTCATGAGCCTCCTTTTCCTTGCATTCTCTCACTATTCTGGTATTATTCAATCTGATGTCCGAAAATATAGACACTACCATCTCCCTCCTCACTCAGTTTGGCGTCAGTGAGTCAGAAGCCAAAATATACCTGGAGACTTTATCGGGTAGGGGAGACACGGCCCTTTCTCTTTCTCGCAATCTCAAACTTGCCCGCACCAAAGTGTACCGCCTCTTGGACAATCTCATAAGTCAAAAGTTGGTCGTGACCAGGGTAGGGGAGCGGGGCATGCGCTTTGTCGCCATCTCCCCCGACCAACTCGACCTTCTCCTCTCCGACCGCGACCATGAGCTCAATCAACTTCGCTCAACTCTACCAATCCTGCAGTTCCAACTGTCTTCGCTGAAACGATCAACTTCCCACTCCCAAGTTCTCTATTACCATGGTCTCGAAGGGTTAAAACAAGTTACCTACAATTCACTCCGCGCCAAAGGTGAACTTTTAACCTACGAACTCTCGACCATGAGTGCGTTCATGGATCAGGTCGAAGCCGAAAAACTCCGCGCTCGCTTTGTCAAAAACCGCATCCACATCCGCACTCTAACCAATATCACCCATCTAGACGCCTGGACCGACGTCACCGAGATGGTCAAACACTACTGGGAAATGCGCCATCTCGATCCCCATGGTCACCCCTTCCAGTTCGAGATCTTAATCTACAATGACGTCTACTGTATGTATCGCTACGTCGGTGACGAGATCTTTTGTGTCGAGATCCATAGTCAAGAACTAGCCGACATGCAGCGTCAGCTTTTCGAATACCTCTGGTCCGCTGCGCGCAAGTTCAAGGTGCTTGACGACCACGGCACCGCCAAATTACTTTGATGGCGCCTTCCCAAACTCCTCACTCGCCCCCAGTCGTTTGGCCTCTGCCTCATCATATGGTTGGGTAAAAACCACGATCACCCCATCCGGGTCACGGTACACCACCTCTAACTTGC
>CAZGNX010000049.1:0-2973 GCA_964527065.1 uncultured Pseudomonadales bacterium | reverse complement strand
GGCTGTCAGGCCGTCAGCGTCATAGTCACCGTAGACCAATATGTCTTGCCCTTTTTTGATTGCACCATCTATGATTTTTTTGGCTTTTGCTAATGATTTCTTGTCTACTCCTGTTTCAGAAAGCAGCGTTTCGAGCGTTGGTGCAGGTGGGCTCAGCTCTAGTCCTCGACTCTTACGGATAGTTTCGAATATTTCCTGTGACGGGGCATCTTGGGGTAGCGTGAGCGTGGGTGTAATCATCATCTCTTGATTATATAATGAGATCATGAAGATTAAGATTAATCAGGCCGCGCTCAAGATTGTTACCACCCTTACTAAAGCCGGATATGAGGCATGGATTGTAGGGGGAGCGGTGCGCGACTCACTCTTATCACGTGAGACCAAAGACTGGGATGTGACAACCAACGCAAGACCTGAACAGATGATGCCGCTCTTTGCCGACAGTTTCTATGACAACACCTATGGCACTGTGATGGTGGCGGGTAAACATCTCAAGGAACAGTTTGACCTATCTGCAGACAGTACTCTCGATGAGGTGATATTTGATATCACGACCTACCGTACCGAGCATGGATATAGCGATAAGCGACGGCCTGACAGTGTGGTGTGGGGCAAAACGGTGGAGGAGGATCTGGCGCGGCGTGACTTTACAGTCAATGCAATTGCGATGGGAGTGAACGGGGAATTGATTGACCCATACAGTGGAGAGGCCGACCTTAAAAACGGGGTGATACGAGCTGTCGGCAATCCATCCGAGCGATTCCAAGAAGATGCCCTGCGAATATTGCGAGCGGTGCGACTCGGAGCAGAACTCGGATTTGTGATTGAGAGTAAGACGCTTGCCGCCATTAAAGAAACGTCTCTCAACCTCAAACATATCAGCTGGGAGCGCATTGGGGCGGAGGTGATGCGCGTCCTTGGCTCGCCTAATCCGGCGGACGGCGTCCTCCTCATGGCGTCGACGGGAATACTCGATATAGTGATGCCCGAGATGCTCGCTACAAGACAAGTCCAGCAAGGTGGACACCATGTGTATGACGTATTCACTCACTCGATTGAGGCTCTCCGCGCGTGTTCCTCACCCGACCCCGTGGTGCGCCTCGCAACTCTCCTCCATGATGTGGATAAGCCTGTTGTGGCCAAGCCGGGTGGCGAGCGTGGTGTCACTTTTTATGGTCACGAAGTGTCTGGAGCACGCACCGCCAAACGGATCGCCGAGCGGCTACGACTGTCAAAAAAAGATCAGGATCGAGTATTTACCCTTGTGCGATGGCACATGTTTGTCTATGAACCCAAGATGACAGATGCGTCAATTCGCCGATTTATCCGCCGGGTGGGCAAAGAAAATATCCACGACATGATGGCGTTACGGATTGGTGACCGGGTTGGCGGGGGGAGTAAGGCCACAAGCTGGCGACTAACTGAACTACAAAAGCGGATTGGTGAACAATTCTACGAGCCGCTTTCACTCAAAGATCTTAAAGTTAGTGGTGCTGATGTGATGCGGGTACTCGCCATCTCACCGGGACGAAAAGTGGGAGAGATCCTCAATACACTCTTTGAAGAAGTGATTGAGGATAGTCATAAGAATGACAAGGAGTATTTGGAAAAGAGAGTAAAAGAGTTGGCCTAGAGTTCTAGCACTCTTTCGTCACCCTCATCCCAGAGCTCTTCGTTGTAATATTTGATCTTTTTGGGAGTGAGGATATAGAGTCGATAATGGAAATCTCCTGACTTAACCCCCTCGTAACTATAGTTTGGATCTGAAACATCAAGAACGCGCCTCCAGACGACAAAACCATCTCTAATTTCTTGTTCTCCTGTTAACTCTCTGGCAAGACCGTAGATTTGCATACCTATTTTTTTGGATTTGGGGTCCTGGGGAGAGTCAGCGATCACGGCCGAAACTTGCGGGTTTTTGACCAACGCCTCAGCATGAATGGTGGTAGGTTTGGTGAGGAAGTAGAGGTTGAGCTTGTCGTCACAGCCATAGTACATGGTCGCGATCCATGGGTAGTCGCCGAAGGTTGCGAGGGCAAACTGAATGTGTGATTGGATGAATTTCTTTATCTGCTCCTTTTCGCTATCTATCATATTACCTTTCTACACAGTTTTTAGCGATAAACCACCATCGATCACTACCACCTCGCCGGTCATAGCGTCATTCTTGATGATTTCGAGTGTGAGACTCGCAACTTCTTCTGGTTTAATGAACCTATTTATTAGTTGCTCTCTGCCATTCTTTTGTTCTTTTTCTGGCGTCATTGCACCCCATAGTGGGGTCAGTACATATCCTGGTGCAATCGCGTTGACCAAGATGTTTGGTGCCAATCTCTTGGCTGTTGTTCTCGTAAAGTTGTTCAGAGCAGCTTTGACAGCAGAGAGTGCAGGTAGACCGACATATGCAGCCTTATCTTCGCTGTAAATGGAAGAAATGTTGATGATTCTCCCACCCTTTTGCATGAGTGGTATGGATTCTCGAACACATGAGACGGCAGCAAATAAATCTACCGCAAATAAATTCTTCCAATGCTGAATATCAAACGGCTCACCCTCTGGGGGAACTGCGGCATTATTCACTAAGATGTCGAGATGACCAAACTTTTTTTTAATTGTCTGAAAAAGTTCCTTTATAGTTTCTTCCGAACTTAGATCTACTTGATATTCTGTCACTGCTGCATTGTGAATTGGATGTGTGTTGTAAGTAATGAGAACCTGGCAACCTGCTTGTTGCAATGCATTGGTAATGGCCTGACCAATACCACCACTTCCTCCGGTGACTAGCGCAATTTTGTTGTTTAGTAGCACGCCTCAATTATACACTTTGCTATAATTCCCCTGCCTCGGGTTGGGAGGCGACTGGGCTGATCGCAAGATCAGTCAGGAAAGTCCAGACAGCAGTGTGCAGGGTGGCTGGCGTAAGCTGGTACGGGTAACCGCTAGTTTAGAGCAACAGAGACGAGTCCTCGCAAG
>CAZGNX010000048.1:0-3242 GCA_964527065.1 uncultured Pseudomonadales bacterium | reverse complement strand
TTCTGAGGTGATCGGCAATTACATACCAAGTCCAAAAGGTGTGTGACTTATACAAGACGTTGACACGCCCCATAACGATTTGCTATGGTAGTCATAGACATTATTTTTCCTGCCCAGGAGGATGTAGTTGATGGAAACTAAACTTAAGCAGTTACTAAAAACTATAAAGCTCAATGAGTCAATGTTGTCCATGCTCTTTGGTGTCGTCACGGTTATCCTCGTCGGCGTGCTGGTGGTTAGGATGTTTAGCGCCAACAAAGCAGAGCTCACACCCGAGGCAGACCAAACGACTATGACAGAAAAGGTCGGCGAGGTAGCGGTAGAAGTAGCGGAAGACGGCAAGAAATATCCAATAGAACTCCCTGAGATGGTTAAGGTCTCTGCAGGAGAAAACCTTTGGAAGATCGCGGCGAAATACTATGGCTCCGGATATAATTGGGTGGATATCGCCAAGGAGAACAACTTGGGTAAACATGCAGGACAGCTGGCTGTTGGACAGGAACTCAAACTCCCAAAGGTTGCAGTAATTGTAGTTGAGGCACCAAAAACAACTATTGCTGAACAGACATTAGCCAAGATTGAGGGAGATAGCTACACCGTCGTTAAAGGTGATAATCTCTGGAACATTTGCGTACGGGCATACGGTGACGGATACAAGTGGAGTGAAGTGGCGAAAGCTAATGCTCTTGCTCACCCTGACTCAATTGAGGTCGGGCAAGTGATCAAGCTGTCACGATAGCAAGTGCATTTGTGTTGCCTGGCTTGTGCCAGAAATGGCCGTGGACAATAACTACAGTATCCCCCTTGTGTAACAAATTCTGTTTGACAAGTTCGCCAATGAGTGATTGGGCAGAGCTAAAGGTGCCATTTGGTAATTTCATTTGAACTGGGAAAATACCAAAAGAGAGAGTTAGCGCTTCGGCAGTTTTTGCATTTTCTGTGACAGCTATGACTGGAGTGCTGAGTCGATGTTTGGCAATACAGCGCGCGGTAAAGCCAGTTTCTGTAAAAACTAGAATTGCATCTATGTTGGGCTTTATTTCTGAGGTAGCAATCGAGACAGCAGCCGCGGCGATTGTGGCGGTGGGTTCGTTTTCGACGAAGATCATTTTGTGAGCAGAAAGTTTACCTTCATTCCATTTGGCTATTTTGGCCATAGTTTCTACTGCTCGGACGGGATACTTGCCACTTGCAGACTCACCAGACAACATGATCGCGTCGGTACCATCAAAAATGGCGTGAGCAACGTCGGTTACTTCGGCTCTTGTAGGACGCGGATTGTAAGTCATTGACTCAAGCATTTGGGTAGCGGTGATAACGGGTTTGTGTGCCGTTCGACACTTGTCGATGATAGTTCGCTGCCAATAGGCTAACTGCTCAAATGGCACTTCGACCCCTAAATCTCCACGGGCGATCATAATGGCGTCAGAATGGTGAATGATTTCGTCCAGTCGATCAAGTGCGGGCTGTGATTCGATTTTGCTCACAATTTGTGCTTTCATTTCGCGTTTGATCATCTCTGCGCGCAAGATTTGAATATCATGGGCAGAGCGTACAAAAGAGAGGCCAATGTAGTCAATTTTGCTACGGGCGTTACTGTTGAGTTGTTCGATGTCACGGTCGATGAGAGAGGGGAAATCGATCTCTACTCCAGGCAAGTTTACCCCTTTACGATGTTTGATAACAGCATCATTTTTTACCCTTATCGTGAGGTCATTGTCATCGACTTTTATAATTTCTGTTTCTACAAATCCGTCGTCTATAAGGAGATGGCCACCTACTTTGACAAGACGAAAGACTTCGGCGTGAGGTATTACTACGTCGACTCCATCTACGAACGAGCGACCGATTTTCACTTCTTGTCCGGCTGTTACTAAATAGTCGGCTTTGTCGCGGGTTTCTAAACGTACCTCTGGTCCTTGGAGATCAAGAAGGATGCCAATTGTGACCTGTAAGCGATCTGCCACAGACTGGGCGAGCTTGATATGCTCTGCATGCCAATCTGGGGTTGAATGTTTGGTGTTGAAGCGAAAGACGTTGACTCCGGCTTTGATTAGTTGCTCTAGCTTTTCTTCTGCTTCTGATGCGGGCCCGATGGTTGCTACTATTTTGGTAAGTTTGGTTGTGTGCATAGAGCGGGATACCAGAATCGAACTGGCCTCTCATCCTTGGGAAGGATGCATACTACCGATGTACTAATCCCGCAACGGGGAAATTATACATTAGATTCACGCTTGATCGTTCTCCAGTGGTAGAGGTATAGCGGGGCACCGATCGCGATCATAGCCAAGGAGTTGCTGAGCTCGCGCTTGCGCTGATTGTCCTGCTCCTGGACGTTGCGACGCTTGAGTTCTTCGGGTGTGTATAACGACTTGCCTTCTTCAGTGGGCATGGGTTCTGGGTAGTAGGGATACTCAGAAATCTGGAATACGTAAGTTTTGAGTGTCAGATTGACGATCTGGATGCTGCCGATCACGGTGATCAAGAGCCCCACAAAGGAAAAGAGATAGAGATATAAGAGCCGCAAACTAAATTTCATAAAGTCCCCCTTTCGTCCATCATAGCATCCTTCGACTTCGCTCAAGACAAGCTTTTGGTCATGTAGCTACCTTCGCGCTCGTAGCCCAGCTTACGGTAGTAATCACGAGTGCCGATAGAAGAGATAACAGCAATTTTCTTGTAGCCAGCATGTTTTGCGAACTTCTCTGCTTGTGCCATGAGTTGCTTGCCGAGCCCACGGTGCTGCGTTTTCGTTGAGCTCTTTTGATCATGTACCACGGTTTTGCCGTAGGTATGGAGCTCACGAATAATAGCTGCGTCGGCTAGCTCAGGGAACAAGGGCTTGTGCTTGCCATCGGGTAACCTGAGGCGGAGGAGGGAGAAGAGCTTGTTGTCTTTTTCGTAGGTGAGAAGGTGCTCAACACCGCCCAGGGTTGTGATCTCGAGATCACACAGCGTGGGATTATCGGCATAGCTCCTGGCCTTGACCTCGCGACAGCGAATACACTGGCAGGACCATCCTTCACCCTTCATCTCTGCTTGGATGTACTGGCGCATGTTCGTCGCTTTGGTTCCTGCGGCCACCCATTTTTTACTAATATCGCGCACCAAGCGATCGATCCGGACAAAGGGAGGTGTAATCTTTTTGATACTTTTGAGCGTCTCTTTGAGAAGCTCGTCGGCGTAGGGAGTAAACTCTCCCCTTTTCCACTCGTTATACATTTCTGTCCCAGGGATAACTT
>CAZGNX010000047.1:0-3403 GCA_964527065.1 uncultured Pseudomonadales bacterium | reverse complement strand
TATACGCTCTACCCCTTTCACGCCATCAACGTCTTTGTCCGAGGAGTCGCTGCCGAGAATCTTGCCTGGAGCTTTGCCCCGCTTCTCCTACTCGTCCTCTATCGTGTCGTGATGACCAACAAGTGGAACAAATGGCTACCCCTCTGCTTTGCATTTATTTACCTAACGCATATCATCTCCTCATTTGTCCTAACAGGAGTGGCGGTTTACTGGACAGTCCTACTGGCTTGGACTCATGCCAAGCCACTGGGTAAATCCTTGCGCTCACTCGCCCTAAGTATTCTGATTGGACTGGGTATCTCCGCCTTCTTCCTCGTTCCCGCTCTGGCGGAGAAAAACCTCGTACAATCTGAGAGTCTCACACAAGGTTACTATGCCTTTACCAACCACTACGTCAGTTTCTTCCAGTTATTCCGCGAGTACAAATGGAACTACTCAGCATCTTTGTGGGGAGAAGCTTGGGACGAAATGCCCTTCATGGTCGGTCACATCCATACAACTATCACTGGTCTTTTGATCTTGTTAGTAGTTTTCTTGCGCCCGCGAACTTCCAAACAACGATTCTTAATCGTAGGAACGCTCATTCTAGCAACAAGTCTACTCTTCCTCGCGCATTTCAAATCTGACTTTATCTGGACTCGTGTCGATGCACTCGCCTATCTTCAGTTCCCTTGGCGCTTGATCGTCTGGGCTGCACTTCCACTCACCCTCGCCATTTCCCTAATGTTGTCTTTGATTCCGAAAAAACTATGTTACCTTATTACTTTTCTTACCTCAATTACTTTGATTTATTACTCCTACCCCTTTTTCTTTCCTCGTGGCTACGATGAGTTTCGCGACCTAGACTACATAAGCGGCTCAAAGTATAGTGAACAACAAACCAAGAGTTTGTATGACTACCTGCCCAAAACGGTCAAACAAATCCCACCTCTCTCGGCCCAAGAATCCGACTTTCCCATTCCTATCTTTTATTTCCCTGGCTGGGTTGCGGATGTGCCTATCCAAGCTGATCCCCTCTATGGTCTGATCGAGCCGGTCAAACCAGGAGATGAGATTACCAATCTGAGGTGGCGTGAAACCCCTTTTCGCCTAGCCATGGACTTAGTTTCACTACTGAGCCTCACCCTCTACGTCATGTACAATAGACGCTATGGCCAAAACTGACAAACTGTCTTCACTCTCCATCTTTATGCCAGCCTACAACGAGGAGGGCAATATCGCCACAACCATCATCGATGCTAGGTATGCGGCCAAAGAAATCGCCAAAAAATACGAAATTATTGTAGTGGACGATGGTAGTCATGATCGCACCGCCGAAGTGGTCTTGGAGCTCAAAAAACACGACCATAATATTCGCCTCATTACTCACCCTCAGAACAAAGGTTACGGAGCTGCCGTCAAAACGGGACTTAAAGCTTGCAAACACGATTGGATCTTTTTTACCGATGCCGACGGTCAATTCCACTATGATGAATTGCCTGGGTTTGCGTCCTCGCGTGGTAAAGCCGATCTCGTGATAGGCTACAGGCGCAAACGCATGGACCCGTTCCACCGTGTATTTGTTGCTCAGGTCTTGCTCAAACTCTGGAACTTCGTCTTATTCCACCTCACACTTCGCGACGTTGACTGTGCCTACAAGCTTTTCAAGCGGACAGTACGCGATTCAATTAGACTAGACACCGAAAGCGCTATTACCGTCACCGAATTTATCGTCAAAGCCAAAGCTCAGGGATTCCGCATTTTACAACTACCTGTCAGGCACTATCCGCGCAAATTTGGCGAACAAACAGGTGGCAACTGGCGGGTCATCGCCCGCGCCGCGCGTGAAAGTTTTGTTTTGTACAAACAACTGCAAAAAATTCAATGAATTGGCTCAAAAAGCATTGGCTACTGATTTTGATTCTTATCCTTGCTCTCTCGCTGCGACTCTATCGTATCGATTACACAATGACATTCCTCGAAGACGAGGGGAGAGATCTGTTGATGGTCAAGCGGATGTTTGATACGGGGAGACCTGTGTTATTGGGGCCACAAACCTCAACCGGTGACATGTACCTAGGGCCTCTCTACTACTATCTGATCGCGCCCTCTCTCTATCTCTCTCAGATGGATCCGATTGGCCCTGCAGTGCTGATTGCCCTCTCCGGCGTCCTCACCACTGGAATACTCTTTTACCTAGGCAAGAAATGGTTTAGCTCAACTGCCGGCTATTTCGCTGCCCTAATGTTTGGCGTGTTGCCGCTCTCTGTTGCCGTGACTCGCGCCTCATGGAATCCTAACCTCGTGCCACTCGTCACAGTTCTGATGTTGGTTGTGTATGACCGGCTCACCATGGGCAGAGCCAAGCTGATACACTGGCTCAGCTATGGCGCGTTAATTGGCACCATGGTTCAACTCCATTACATGGCACTCATTTTTTGTGGAGTTTTGTCTATAGCTCTGGCGTGGTCATATCGGGAGCACGTGCGCGTACTCCTCAAGGGTATTCTAGTCTCATTAGTAGGCGCACTCATCATGCTTGCGCCATTTGTAGTATTTGAACTGCGCAACGACTGGGTCAATACACAAGCCCTCATCAAGTTTATTGCCCCGGCAGAAGGAAAAAATATTCGCTACGACCCACCACTCTCCTTGTGGTGGAGCAAAGTAGGGGATACGAGTAATCGTCTGGTTTCTTCTACCTTCGTGGGAACTGGTACAAATAAGCCCATCGCTTTGTTTATTGTTGCTTCATTTGTGGCTATAGTACTCCTCGCACTCTACAAAAAACCTCCACGCACCTATGCAACGGTTACTGGAGTGCTTGTGGCATGCTTAATCACCCTGGGAGTGTATCAAGAAAATATTCATCTCCACTATCTTGAGTTTGCTATCCCACTCATTATCCTCGCGCTGACGGGAGCTCTGCATACACACTCACCGCGCTGGCTCAAGGGATCAGCAAGCCTCCTCATCACAGCTACCCTCCTCGTAGGGGTTCCCCACACCCTTGGCGCGATTACCTCCGACCCTACTCACCAGGTAGGTAAAGCCCGCGACGTTGCAAACTATATTGTGGAGCGCGCTGCTGGCAAGCCGTATAACGTGGTCTCTACGGAGGGGATGTACACGACCCCCTTCCAATACTTTCTGGCTATCTCAGAGCATCCACCCAGCAATGAACAGGCCAGCCGGATATTTGATATTTGTGCCGGCTCACCTTGTCCAGAGGACGATGTCACAACGACTCTCCTCTTCTTAACCGGTCCAGGCCATCCTTCGATCGCCAATTACCTAGGGCATCCACAACTTAATAGTTTTGAGGGGAGGCGCAGGATGATCAGCAATGATCACGTTTCCTACGGTCTGTGGGTCGCAGAAATAGTGCTAGAATAATCCCATGCCACCCCTTGTTACTGTCTTA
>CAZGNX010000046.1:0-3616 GCA_964527065.1 uncultured Pseudomonadales bacterium | reverse complement strand
TTGTCCCATCCTCCCGTTTGTTTCCACAAAGCGCTGGGGTGGAGCATAGGCATCAGCACTTCTTGCCCGCCAATATTATCCATTTCTTCTCGCACAATTTGGGAGATTTTGTTCAGCACCCGCAGTCCCAAGGGGAGGTAGGTGTACACGCCGGCCATGACTTGGCGGACGAATCCAGCTTGCACGAGCAGTCGGTGATTGGCCGTGTCGGCATTTGAGGGCGCCGACTTAAGTGTCTTAACAAACATTTTTGTGTATTTCATATATGCTCCTTAAAATAATTTTCCACCCACGACTGCTTCATTTTTATCTGGCGTTATCAGTATACACTCGTGATCCGCGTCAGGCACGCCGAGCGTGAGCACCTCGGACTGGAATGGTCCGATTTGGCGAGGTGGAAAGTTCACCACTCCCATGACTAATTTATTCAACAGTTGATCTTTGGTGTAGTACTTGACCAGCTGTGCACTCGATACTTTGGTCCCAATTTCGGCCCCAAAATCTATTTTCAATTTGTAGGCCGGTTTGCGCGCCTGCGGGAAATCCTCAACTGCCACAATCTTGCCTACCCGGATATCCAGTTTGACAAAATCATCGTACGTTGCCATCTCAGAATTGTAACATCTCTCCTTATCTCACGTATATTTGCGCCTGACTAGTAAAACCATCTACAGCATCCATTCTCTGATCCGGGAATGTCTCTACTTTCAATTTTCTGGGTGCGATCAACTGTACGAGTGCCGTCCCTTTAAATGTATTGTACTGCTCCAGTTCATATTTGATTAATCCTTGCTCCATACCTACGCTCGCGGGGTCGGGACCATTGCCCCCTACTCTAAACTGGGCGGCGCGACCCGCAAAATTGCCAATTGAAAATACAATTTTGGACGGATCAATATAATCATAACTAATACTTAGATGCCCATCCCAGTATCTCCCTCCACCTTGATTTTGCACATTTTTAGGCCCCTCAAATCCACCGCTACCTTCACGGAACCAGTTCCCCACGAGTCTGCCATCGATATCATAGTCTACCCGGCCGCTCCTGGGCTCCGCCGTTCTCCTGGCTTTAGCAAGCAGTTGACTCCGCAGCGGTTCTGCAAAATACGCAAACATATCTTCTAGATAAGGCCTATCTTCGTCATAACTATCAGGATTGACGAAATATAGGGGTTCTTTGTCAAAATTCCACACCGCAAAGTCCACCGTCTGCCCACCCACTCGTCCTACTAGTTCTCCAGCCTTGATAGGGATCCTGACTTGTTTCTGTTCAAATCCAGACAGTTTGCCCACAACCCTCTCGATCTCAGGCGCAAGCGATGTCAAGAGATCGTAGTAACTATAAAAAGTACACGAATGTTCAAAATAAATCTGGTATTCGTCCGTTACTTTGCCACTGACGTTGTCTCCAATCGCCGCTCCACGGTGCGAAACATTAACAATAGCAGCGTCAGCTATCGCGTAGACGGGGTAGCTATCGCGGGGGGAGTTGAACAAGGTGGGGGAGATATATCCGTGGGAGGTGGGGATCACGTGGGCATCCACCATAATCCCGTAGGGCTCAATACTACCGATATCCTCGATTTTCATGGGCGGATGAGTAAAGACCCTTGTTCCCTCACCCTCACATTTGCCCCTCGAGTATCTCTGGGAAAAAGGGTTGCTCATGCCCCCTGACTCGACTACGTTTCTCTGCGTAGCTGTCTCAGTCGTGGGATGTTTTTGCCATATCCAGTAACCACCAAACCCAACCCCAACAGTCAAAATCAGTAGCAGTATCTTTTTCACTACCTCCACTATAGAGGGTAGTGGAGGAGTTCGTCAAAGAGGGGAGCAACACTATCTTCTGTAATGCTTTGCAGGTCAATTGTTACATTATTTTGCATCCAATTCTCAAACCAAAATGTCCAGTCGTACCAAGTCTTACTTCTCGCCCCATACCTCACTTTGAGGTCATTGACCCGCTCGCGGTAACTCACCACTCCACTTGGTATCACTCGACAGTCAGCATACATCAAGATAATCGCCGCCACACTGGCTTTATCCAACTCACTGTCTTTGGCTTCGGCAAAATAGAGCTCCTCCTCTTCGTTGATATACGACTCAAACTGAGGCAGTCCGGCGTCGTGTAAAATCCCAATCGTGGCATCGTGGGCATCCTTGCCATATTTTTCCCAACACCCCAGCTGAACTTCTTGCCAATGCTTCAAATTTTCGATTACGCCAAACTTTGACCTATCTATCCCATCACGCAAGTCAAACTTTACAATATTGCCCATATCATGTAGCAGACACAATTTAGTCACCACTTTTACATCACAGCTCCCTTTCCAGTTTTGTGCAATCAGTTTGCCCACGCCCGCTACCCGCAGCATATGTGTCTGTAGCTGTGGCATGATCTGATATTGAGCGTATATATCTTGTATCGTCACAAGCATAGTATAATCCAGTCATGGCTACAAAAAAACGCACTCACCACAAATCACCATTCGCCGAGTATTTTAATTATCTCAGCCGGATTGACCGTGGCAAGAGATATACCAAAGAATATGGTTCCATTCTTCTCTTATCACTCACTGAGGAGGTCGGGGAGATTGCGAGGGCCTACCTCGCGGAGCACGGCCGCAAACCTCTCAACTTGGCTGCCCAGCAGGACGAGTCCTATGAGCAAGAGCTCGGCGATCTGGTTGTGACCATCTTACGCATCGCGCGGATCAAAGATATCAACCTGCACGAGCGGGTGCTTGGCTCACTCAAGAAGATCGAAGCTAGGAAACTCAAGCCCAAAGAATACAAAGAGCTCAAATAAGGAGGTACTATGGATGTCTCCGTCAACTATCTAGCTATTTTGCTAGCGGCAGCTGCTAGCATGTTCGTCGGTTTCCTCTGGTACGGGCCGATGCTCTTTGGCAAACAATGGATGAAGCTCATGGGATATACAGAAAAAAGTTTAGCCGCCGCCAAAACTCAAATGGGTAAGACTTATGGTATTAGTTTTCTTCTCGCTCTAGTCACCGCCTACGTCATGGCCCACGCGCTGGTCTTTGGTAACAACTACCTGGGGATGTCGGGGCCAGGAGCAGGCATGCAAGGTGCTTTCTATTTCTGGCTCGGCTTTACTATGCCCGTCCAGGCAACTGACGTCCTCTTTGGTGGCAAATCTTGGGCACTATTTAAAATTAACACTGGTTACCAGCTAGCCTCACTAATGGCTATGGGTTCCATCCTCGGCTACATGATATAAGGCGTAGTGATGGAAAGCCCAACTTTTGTACAAGAATTAAAGCGAATAGAGCATCTCGTCTGGTCACGTGCATCTCATTTTGAGAGACTAGATATAGTCCTCCAACACATTTTCGAAATTGGCGTTTGCTGCTGGATTTTCAGAGTAGAAGATTCTACGAGTGCTCGTTTGCACATAGCTTACCGGCGTTTGATCAATAACAACCCTAAGTAAATAGCTGAGAGAATGATAAAATAGCCTGCATCTGCGGGATGATGAAATGGTATCATGCGACACTCTGAATGTCGTCTTCTAGGTTCGAATCCTAGTCCCGCAACCAACTAGTACACCCCCTCCGACCTTAACCCATCAAATGGATTGATTCACACCAGC
>CAZGNX010000045.1:0-4174 GCA_964527065.1 uncultured Pseudomonadales bacterium | reverse complement strand
AACAAGTGGGGATTCGGACGCTACACCGCCACCTTCGTCATGGTCTATGGTACTGACCTTACCCAGAGAGCCGCCGTTACGAATTTTTACGTCTTCCCCTACCGCCTAGTGCTAGTAATCATAGTAATAGCTCTAGTGATTGGTCTTGTGCTCTACAAAATGCGCAAACGCTTGAGTCTAGCCTGGAAAATCCTCACATCTAGCAAATGAATCGTTTAGGTCATTACGTATTGCAGTATTGTTTGATTATTGGTGCTTGGTTATTGGTTATTACTGGTGTAGTGACTGCCGAGAACCTCACGGTCAGCTTGCAGGTGGGACTCTCCTCATTTACCGTGAGTGGCTATACCGCTCCAAACGCGATGGTCACCATTAAACAAAATGGCGTGGTTGCCGGTACAACCACCGCTAGTGCAAGCGGCACCTTTAACAAAACCATCGAAGCGCTCGAGCCAGATACCTACACATTCCACATCTTTAGTGCTGACAGTGAAGACAAGGTCGGCAATACCGTCGAGTACATAGTCGCAATTGGCGAAAACCAAAACCTGTCGCTCGATAACCTACTCTTGCCTCCCACCCTGACCCTTGAGACGCTCGACACTAGTGTCGGAGAGGATGTCCGTTTGCGCGGAGAGGCATATCCTGGATCTACCATTCGACTATTCCTGGCTGACTCATTGATGGCAACCTACCCAGCCGGCACAGATGGACGCTGGTACGGTCTCATTAGTACAGCAAACCGCGCAGCGGGTGAGTACCACGTCTACGCCCATGCCAGTCACCTTGACGGCTATCAGAGTATCCCCAGCATCGGCCATATCCTCACTTTGCGTGCACCGGGGACGCTCTCACCTAGTCCTTCAACCACACCTAACTCCCCAATTCCTCAAGCCCCAGTCACTGACCCTACTGCTCTCATTACCCCGATCTTGGATGATCTCGCACCCACCCTGACACCATCTCCGAGCGACTTACCCGAGGACAGCATGATTCGCCTGATTCTGGTTAGGTCGAACAATATGCTTGTGATCTTGTTGTTCATTCTGGTTCTCTTACTCTTATTCCTCTACTACTTCCTCATGCGCAAACATCGACGCAAGCAAAAAGATCAAAACTCCACAACTACATCCCCATCCTGATCGGTGCGTTTGATCTCAGCACCAACCTTGGATAACCGATCTAGAGTTTCCTGAGTGGGATGGCCGTAACGATTTTTTGTCCCCGCACTAATGACCGCGAGTTCAGGGTGGATTTTTACTAGGAACTCGGCACCACTAGCATATTTTGATCCATGGTGACCTACCTTGAGTATGTCTATATCGGACAGTCGACCTTGTTCTAGTAGCGACTGTTCTGTCTGGAAACCAATATCTCCAGTCAAGAGTACCTGCTTCCCGGCCTCTAGTAATAGTAGTACTACCGAGCGCTCATTGAGATCTCCCCGCTTGGCGCTCGCTCCCAGTATCTGCTCACGTTGACGACCATTTATTTGATCACGAAATACCGCGACATATTCCTCAATAGTATCTGGTGGCCATAGTACCTGGAACTCAAGGTGACTACCTCGTTCATTGCTACCAACTTGTAACCAATCACCCTGTTCAATGCTTCTTGCAACAACCCCTTGCCTTTGTAAAGTATCGCCAAACTGCGACAGTGCATCTGTCCCGTGTACTCCATCAGATGTAACAAACTCGATCACTTGATATCGATCTATCACTGCCACTAAGCCCTGCATATGGTCGTAGTCAGTGTTGGTAAGTACTATAAGTTCGATTCTTCGATCCCAAAAGGGAACGTGGCGCTCCAGGCAAGAGAGCATTTTTTCACTACTGGGTCCCCCATCAACGAGAACCTGGTTACTACCTTTGATGATCAAGATCGCGTCCCCTTGACCCACGTCACATACCACCATCCGGGCATGCCCAGCCGGAATCTGACGTACCAAGAGTACGACCAATCCCAAAACAATCCCCAGAATATAATATCCCCACCGCGTACTCATCCAAACAATCTTATCATCCAGACGACATATGCCAGTGGAACATACGCCAGCCAAGCTAGCACATGTCCCCCAAGTAACATAAGTACACTTAATCCCATAATCAGGGGTATCAAGGGCAGCACAAGCCCATTGACCAAAGGTGAAACCCAGGAAATCCTCTCAAAATGCCACAAGATAATCGGCGCTGTTGCCACTGACGCCGCCAACGTGGGGTAGAGATAGTTACTCAAGAAGACATTATTCGAAAGCTTTTTCATCCACGGCTGAAGATACAGGATGCCAGCGGTAGCTACGACCGACAACTGAAATCCTATATCAAGGATAAGTAACGGACTCACCAATAGCATGAGGCCTGCCGACACCCACAAGAGCCGTTTGGCAAAGGCAGGTCGCCCAAAATAGTAAGCAGTGAGTGTGAGGCTCCCCATAACTCCTGCCCGCACAACCGAGGCACTCGCCCCAGCCAGCAGGACATAGAGCACGATCCCTACTATCCCCACCCCAATGGCAACCCCTCTCCGCCAGATCCAACTGACGAGACCCATGAGTACGCTTGCCACCACCATGACGTTAAACCCGCTCGCAGCAACTATATGGAGAGTGCCGGTAGCAACGAGCTGGTTATAAAAATCTCTCGGCATACTCGCACGTACTCCTAGGAGGATTCCCGCAGCCATGCTGGCATGCGGCTCAGGAAGACTATTTTTGAGCCGAGCAACCATAATGTCTCGCCAGTTGGAGAGTGCCAGCAGAAACCAATCAACAAGCGTCAGCTGAGTATCTTCGGTCCCCTCGAGAATCTCAAAAGTTGGGTCCACCATCTCTATCCGGAAAACCTTGGAGAGTAGCACTCTTGTTTTGACTGTGCCAGAAAAAGCGTAGATTGTACCAGGGTTCAAGTTTTGGTAACCATCGAGTACAATCAACCACCTGCCTTGGCGAATGATCGTTTTTGAGTCAGTATGCTCTGGTTCTTCCAGAATTCGTGCGGTATATCTGATCCTTGATTCTGGTGTCCAAGTTTGGGGCAGAGATAGCGGGTAGGTGTACCACCTGGTCACAAAAAGGATACAAAAGACAACAAAAGCTATCAATGATCCCCGCATACGCTAGTAAACGCTTACCTGATCTTTGATCGTATCAAAGACATTTTGTGGGAGTTTAGCCTTACTTTTGAGCTCCTCGATGGAAGCGTACGGCCTTTGCGCAGTGATCGTCCGGGCTCTCGCCTCCCCTATCCCCCACAAACCCACAAGCTCTGACTGGCTTGCGGTGTTAATGTTCACCTTACCCTGAGTTGCAACACCCAGAGTCTGACTAGCCGATCCACTGGTCAACTGATTCGCTGACTCACCGACTTGCTGATGAGCTGGAATGTATATCTTCCCCCCATCCTTAACAACCTCCGCCAGATTAACGTATCGTGAGACCCAGTCTCGATCCGCCCCTGCCGAGAGACCACCCGCCACGACCAGTGCGTCACCGATCCGTGCGTCAGGGGGCATATGGTAGAGGCCTGGGTTAATAACCTCTCCAGCAACATCAACCAGTAGTTCACTCTTCTTACCGACTTCATCGAGTACCTGCTCCTCACCCTTGATAATCTCAACCACCGCAGGTGTTGGGCGCACCACACTCCAGAATCCGTAAAGAAGGATGAACAGACCTACGGCACCAATAATTATGAGCACGCCATAGCTCTTGAGAGCATATATCCACTCTCGAGGGTTCATGTATCAAAAATAGCAGATTGGGCGGCAGTTGCAACTCGCAATAAACAAAAATTAGGGTCAGTGATCAACTTCCTCAGCGTCCGAATCTAACTCATCCCTAGGGGGTAAGCCATACTTTGCCCGCAACTCATTCTCAGTGTAATCCCTGTCTAATCCAAACGGTTCAAGGACTCCCTTTCTGAGCAAAAGGCCAAAAACAATTGCCCAGGCCAAGAATGTAACAGCGTCCTTAACACCTTCCCAAAAGGCAGGATTCTCCACCGGTAAAGCCATACGTGCATTGTAACCTATAATACGAAATTTGTCAACTTGCCAGGGACAAAAATTACTTTCCTTGGCCTAGTCTTTACCCACTTTTTCACTCGTTGGTCAGCGAGGGCTAATCTTACCGCTTCCTCCTTACGCTGTGCCTCTTCACTATTCATTTCGATCG
>CAZGNX010000044.1:0-4424 GCA_964527065.1 uncultured Pseudomonadales bacterium | reverse complement strand
GCTCTTAAAGTGCTCCATTCTTTTTGTGAGTCGCACTGAATACTTGATATACTGTGGCTTCACATTTTCGATCAGTCGAATGTAACGAACAAGCTCCTTTGTAATCTCCTCCTCCGTGACCGGCGGTTCTTGGCACTCGTAGTCTTTCTTTCTTGTGCAGTGATAGTAGACGTGGCGCTTTGGTTCTGCCCACTTTCTCTTGCGGATTTTCTCGTCGCCAATCACACTGCTGCCACAGGTTGCACAGACAAATACTCCTTTAAATGCGAAGTCTTTGCCTCCCCATTTAGCTTTGACCGGCACAACCAACTTCTTTTGTACTTCATCAAATAATTCTTTGGTGATAAGGGGAGTGTGAGCACCTTTATACATTTTTCCGCTACCGATCGGGTACTCAAATTCTCCGTAATAAAAAGGGTTTTTGAGCATCAGATAAATTTGTGAGAGCGATACACGTCGTCCTTTCCGAGTAGTAAATCCAATCTCACGAAACCAGCGATCGATGGACCTCCCACCTTGCCCATCTCTCGATCTTTCAAACATTTCCTTTATGACGTGACCTCGATCTGGATCGACAATAATGTCTTTAAGTCCTGCCATCGTGCGGTTGTAATAGCCAATTGGCGGTGGTCCTGGTCGCCAGCCCAGCTCACACTTTGCCCTGATCCCTCTCTTCACGTTTAGGCTCTTTTGATCGTTCTCGAGCTTAGCTTGTGAGCACAGGATCATTAGCAGAAATTTTTCATTAGGATTATTAGCGAATGTCTGGGTTGGGGTTCTTATCTGGACTAACTTTCCCTGATCCATCAGATCCACCAACATCCCCAGATCACCAGCGTTTCGGGATAACCTATCAGGCGCCCACGTCAAAATGCAGTTAAAAGTACCATCTTGAATATCCTGAATTAGCTGTCTGAACTGTGGTCTTTGTCCTGATTGTTTGGCAGAATGACTCTCCTGTCGTATATCAAGCACGGTGATGCCGTCACGAACCGCGAGCTCTCCCATCTCTTTGATTTGGGAGTCGATAGACATTGCTTGTCGCTCGTCCTGTTCACTCGATTTACGAGCATATAGGACATACTTGAGGGTGGGGGTAGCAGTTTCCATGGCAGGACACACAGTACCGTGAAGTCTCGAGTAAGTCTAGTCTAAATCCAATAAATACCAGGTGTGGGGCGTTCATTAAGGATGATTTGACTAACTAACAGTGAAAAGGCATCGGCTAGGTCATCGTGCTTTTCTTTCCCAAAACCCAGTAGCTGAGTAATTAGATCTTCACAACCCTCTCGCGGAAACAATACTGTTCCATCTTTTATAACGTGAGTTGTATTTTGCAGACGCACCCGTTTGTTTGCTCCAACTTTAACACTGTTAATATCGCGATAACCTTCATTTTTGAGCTGTTGCACTACCGATTCTTGAAAGCCATTACTTTCCACGTAACACTCTACTCTGTGTCTAGGAAGTAGTGTTTTATCTAGCATCTTGATCTTCTCAACTGTTGTGGGGAACTCCATCCGTTCGTTAATTGGCTCTGGCAAAATAAAAATAGATATTTTGTCATGAGCGTCATGTAGGACGTAGGCCGCAACAATAGCCGTGTAGTCAGAGTTGGAGCCCTGCGCGATCGCAAGATCGACTGCAAAAGCTGCGTGTGAAAACGCACTATGGCTAGGACTCACTAAGTCGTCGTAGTAGTTGAGCCACTCTGGATTAATAAGTTGTCCCTCAGAAGCAATGATTTTCAAGCAGTATTCTCGCTGCCAGCTTCGCTCATCAATTGTCTTGTTTTGTTGCTCGGTAATTGACTCTATGTTTGGATACTTACCTGGCCACAATATCTCTTTATCCTCTCCAACAATTGGATACTCTCTATACTCTCCGTTCAGTTTGCCAGACCCAATCCGGTCTTTTAGTCTCATTAATAGCGAATCTTCGTGTAGTAGATTGCCGATATTTACAATTTTTGTTTCCTTGTCACCAGCGGGAATCACTTCTGACACAAACCAATCAAAAGTACGATCTCGACCCTCCTGAGTTTGGACAGAATTCATATCCTCCACGTCATCTGCAATTATTAGGTCGGGTCGGTGCGCCCCGTGCCGAATTCCACGAATACTTTGGTCAGTAGAAGCGGTACTAATCCGAGCATTGTACTTAGGAATAACAAGCGAGGTAGATCCCCACTCATCACTTGTTTCGTTGACCGGACCGAAATCGTTACGTAATAGTTCGTTACCTTCAAAAGTACGTTTAATATTTTGCAGGTGCATTCTTGCCAATGGTTGGGTTTGACTAAGAATTAGTACAAACTTGTTTTCCGGCTTCCCCAGTATCGCCCAAATTGGATAGGCCAAAGTTGTAATTGTTGATTTTCCAGACCCGCGAAATGCTACGACTACAGCATGTTTAACCTCAGGGTTTTCCAAGAGTAAGTAAATCTCCTTTTGAAAGTCAGCCGTCGGGTACTGTGCATTTTCCCCAAAGTACAAATGGAAAAACCAATACAAGCTTTCCCGCGCAAGTTTTACTCGCAGTGATTTATTGTTTCGTACCTGTTCCCACAGCTTGGGGTCATATTTTTGTTCATAAGTGCTCATATATTTGTCTCCTTTGAAATAAGTCCGGCATTTAGTAATGCCTGCTTGACAATTACTTCCTGCTCTTCTGATAAATTTTCGGCTGAAGTCTCAACCTTGCCGGACAGCTCCAACTTATTACGATATCCGGCATGGCGGTGCTTAAGCCAAAACATAATCGCTGTCATATTTTTGGCTTTAATTTCGCTAATGAGCTGTGACTCAGCTAGATCATTAACTAGGTGACAACTTTGCTCAATTGCCTCATCAGCCGCTTCCGCAAATTGTTGATCACTTTTGCGCCAGCGGTAGTATGTCGCGCGCGCTACTCCTGCACGCTTAACCGCCACTTCCACAACCGGTGCAATAGCAAGGAATGAGAGTACCTTCTTTTTGGTGTTTTCAGTTTTGCTCATTTTCCCTCCTCGATCTTGACCGCCTTCTGGCCACTCCACTTCTCCCAACGATGGCGGATTACTTCGGCATAAGCGGGCGACTTCTCCATGAAATAACAGCGCCTTCCGATCATATTCGAGGCGATGAGGGTGCTTCCACTCCCGCCAAAAGGCTCGACAACTAGGTCTCCTCGTTTGGTGAGTACTTTGATATATGGGATGAGGATCTCTACAGGCTTCGTGCCAAAGATGATGTCTTGCCCAGTCTGCTTGGCGTCGCAGGCAATATGCTCGATAAAGTCTGAGGGCTGGTTCTTTTTGCCTTTTTCGTATCCCTCCCAATTTGGCTTTCCTTGGGTCGCAAAGAGGGCAGTCTCGTACTCGTTTTGTACAAGCTCCTCCTCTGCTACAAGGTTAAGATTAACCTCACCTTGTGTCCCCGCCATCGCAATGTCATGCTTAGAAAAGAACTTGTACTTGGCTGAGAACCCTTGATGTCGATTTGGGATGTGCCAGACCAGCATATTCCGCACCTTAAATCCTTGTGCCTCCATACCTCCCCAAATAGTTCGCAAGTTTTTCCAATTTTCATATACAATTATGGAGAAGTTTGGCTTTGCTATCTTAGCAACGTTTGCCATCCACAGGTCAGTAAAGTTGTCGGGGAGCACATCCGTCTCTAGGTACCTGCGATTCTTCTTTGCCCCAAAGCCAGTCGTCGGATCGCCGTGGCGCTTAGCGTGAAGGTAATCAAGTATATAGGGCGGGTCAGTCATTACCATATCCGCACGTTCGCTGCCTAGTAGTTTGAGCATGTCTGATTCAATGGTCGAGTCCCCGCACATCATTCGACTCTCCCCCAGCTGATACACATCACCTTTTTGGATCGTGACCTTGGTAATGTCTAACTTTTCTAGTTCTTTTTGAAGGTCAAACTGTTCGGGGGTGGGGTCAAGTGTAAAGATCTCGTCGATCTCTTGACTTGTAAAGCCCACATCCGTGAGGAGCGACTCGTCAAACTGTGAAAGTAGCTCCCAGTCCCAATCTCCAAGATTACGATTTAAGCGCAAGTTGAGTTCCCTTTCTCGTTCGAGCTCAGGAATATTGACATATACTACGGGTACTTGGGTGTACCCAAGATCCTTCGCTATTTTTAAGCGAAAATGTCCCCCGATTACCACCTGTTCTCGACCAGGAGCAATATTACAGATGATGGGATCAACCATCCCGAAGCGGGTAATGCTTTCGGTAAGCTGGGAGATCGCTTCCTTGTCCCACTTACGTGGGTTATATTCTGCCGGTTTTAACTCCGCAACCGGTACCTGGCGGATTTCTTTTGGTGTATGTTTGTTCATACTCCTCCTTTCAAGGCGGAGTATGGTACTAACAGAGAGAGACAACGACCGTCAATTAACGGTACGCAAAAGTATGTATTTTCTTAAATAAC
>CAZGNX010000043.1:0-5431 GCA_964527065.1 uncultured Pseudomonadales bacterium | reverse complement strand
TATCCTTGAGCCTATATTAAAACTGTATTTTGGTTACGTTTCGTACTAATTACCTTGACATTTACCTCCCCTAGACTCAACTAGCAGCTTCTTAAGCCGTAATCGACGGATGGAGGTGGCTTTTGCCAGATATGCTCGTCTATCGCTATATTTCCTTTTCTCTATTTTAGGCTTCACATATATACCGTATAATACCCGAATATAGCTGTCAATATGATAAACTAATAAATAGTCAAAAAGGAGGTAATTATGATAAACTGGAACCTGCCTGCGCAGGCAGGCAATATGATGAACTGGGACAACACTGGCTTCCGCGTCGGATTTGGTCTCCTCGCCATCTGGTCACTCGCCTGGCAAGGCATGGCACTCTGGAAAGCCGCTCGTAACGATCAGCGCTACTGGTTCCTCGCTCTCCTCTTAGTCCACACGGCAGGCATCCTCGACATCCTCTACCTCTTCGTCTTTGCCAAAAACAAACTTGTGCTCGTGAGCGAGCCGCCTAAGCGCTCTCCCAAGCGCAAGAAATAGCCGTGTCAGATCTCCTCACCCACTTTCGCGCTCACCTAGATCTCCACCAGTCCCCGATGCACAAAAAGTTGATGGAGTCGATCGGTTGGCAGGTTGTAGGTAAGCCAGGATCACAACTCTTCCTTCGCCACCTCGGTCCCGTAGCCATTGCCAAGATCCAGCGCCCTAAACAGATTGATGTCTCGTGGCTCAACCGAATGAGGAAAAAATACCACATCCTCACGCTCTACATCGAGCCAGGGCTGAACTCGATAGTTGGAGAGAAACTTGGGTTCGCAGTTGAACCCTTCGCCCACTCCGCCACCTCGCTCATTGACCTCACACTCTCTGAGTCTACCCTCCTTGCATCATTCTCTCAAAAAACCCGCTATAACATAGTACGCACGCTCAAGAAAAACGAATTGACAATCACCACAACCCCGCTGAGAAAGTTGTCTACACGTCAAATCTCTGATTTCTTTGCCCTCAACACAGTCTGGTCCAAACAACCCCGCGTGGTGGGTCACGGCGTAGCCCATTTGCAAGCAGTCTTAGGTAGCTACGCGAGTGCAGGCGATCTCCACCTATGCTACCGTGGACCCATCCTGGTTGGGTCATTGATGGTCCTCTATCATGACCATGTCGCCACCTACTACGCTGCCCACGCACTCCCTGAGGGCTATGCCAGCTATGCCCCGACCCTCCTCACGTGGTCTGCCATGTTGAGGGCCCAAGCCAACAAATGCGATATTTTTGACTTTGGCGGTATATTTGACCCTCGCTACCCAAGGCTTTACAAAAACTGGCAGGGGTTTACCAAATTCAAGTCCGGCTTCTCCCCCACTATCGTCTCCTACCCACCCACCTTCCTCAAACTGTTTTGGTAAAGAGTCAGACAATCAGAATACTCGGAGAATCGGCTAATCAGAGATTCGGGAAAATCGGAAACTGACTCTCTGGCAGGCTGGCAATCTCGAGTTCTGAGTTTTCTGGTTGTCCGAACCTAGTCGAGATAGTCTTGCAACATCCGACGCTTGCTCGGATGCTTGAGCTTGCGCAGCGCCTTAGCCTCAATCTGCCGTATACGCTCACGCGTCACCCCAAACTCTCGCCCTACCTCCTCAAGCGTCATGGGTTTTGCCCCACGCAACCCGAAGCGCATCTCAAGCACCTTTGACTCCCGGTCAGAGAGACCCGACAATACTTCTTCAATGTTTTCGCGTAAGAGTCGCTGAGTGGTGAGCTCATACGGAGTCGCTTGTTTCGTATCCTCGATAAAGTCACCGAGGTAGCTATCCTCGTCATCCCCAATCGGGGTCTCAAGCGAGGTGGTCTTTTGCGAAATCTTGAGGATCTCTCGAACTTTGTCAGGACTAATCTCCATCACCTCCGCCACTTCTTCAGGTAGCGGTTCACGACCGAGTGTCTGCATTAGTTTGCGCGAGATACGGATCAGTTTGTTTATCGTCTCAACCATGTGGACGGGGATCCGAATTGTCCTCGCTTGGTCGGCAATGGCGCGGGTAATTGCCTGACGTATCCACCAGGTGGCATAAGTCGAAAATTTAAAACCTTTTTTCCAGTTGTACTTTTCAACGGCCCGAATCAATCCTTTGTTCCCCTCTTGGATTAGGTCGAGGAATGACATTCCGCGCCCTATATATTTTTTGGCAATTGACACCACAAGGCGCAAGTTTGAAGAGGTAAGTTTTTCTTTTGCCCGCAAATCCCCGGCCTCCGTCTTTTGTGCCAGCTCTATTTCTTGATCACGTGTCAGGAGTGGGATCCGTCCTATCTCCCGCAAATACATCCGCACCGGGTCAGAGATGGCTCGGGAATCTAGTGAAGAGAGTACTTCTAGCTCTTTCTCTAGATCCGTAGACTCTCTCGACACTGCTTCCTCTCCACTTTCGGCGACACTCTCATACACATCAATTTCTTTTAGGAGTAATTCTTCGTAGAGGTCATCAATCATCTCAACATGCTCTTCGGCATCAGGAAACAACTCAAGGATCTCATCTTGGGTTACGTAGCCCTTTGACAAGCCGTGCAAGATCAGCTCGCGTATCTTCTTCTTGCGCCCATCACTCATCTCGCCTTGTCCCACATGATCATGGACCACCGCGGCGACGATCGGTTTTTTAGGTGCATTTTTGGGAGATTTTGGGGGAGCTTTAGAAACAACTTTTTTAATCGCTTTGACGGTAGCCTTCTTCGGCTTGGGCTTCACCGCCTTAACCACCGGCTTGCTTTGAGTGGGTTTCTTTTTTGGGACTGCTTTTTTGGGTTTGCTGCTCATACTGATGCGTAGTATACCAGACCTGTCAGCCGACAGGCAGGCCCCGCTAATCGGCATTACCTAGCCAGGCAGCTGCCTCGAGAGGCTGGCAAACCGCTCCTGTAGAGAGCTCGTGACTGACCCGCTCTTTTCGGCCTCAGCAATCTCGCTAGCTATCAGTTTGAGTTCCCCTTTGATATAAAGTTCGTGGACTTCGCGCACTACTTGCTCCCATTCCTTCAGCGGATCCTCCACTCGACTCAGATCCCGAAGATAGGTCTGGTCGAGGATACTCTGGAGTTCAGCCGGCAAAACCGCTGCGAGAGTTTGGATCGTGAATGGCTTCTTTACCTCCCAAGACTAGAGTAGCTCCACAATTTTGGCTATGGCCGGTGTACTCATCCAGACAGACTCGAGCTTGGGTAAGGAGGAGGTAAGCTTATCAAAGAACTGCAGTACCAAAGCCAAGAGATACTCCTCTAGCTCCTCCCGTCTACTCACCTGCCCCCTCTCGATCTGAGTAACAGCATGTTTGAGGAGAGATAACTCTTTTTTCTTCTTACTCCGCTCGATCTCACTATAAATACTCTCCTCAGGCACTCCGAGTCGCTTGGCAAGGTCAGTGACGTAATGGGCCCGCACAACTGAGTTAGTCACTTGGGCAAGTACAGGCACTACCTCGTCAGCGATTAGTTTGGCACCGCTCCCTGTTTTCGCGTCGTGGCGACTCGTCGCACTTGCGATCAAAAAGTCTAAATATGGGGTAGCTCTCTTGACCATCTCTCTCCATGTTGTGGCAGCTGAGCTGGCCACATCTCCTGGATCTTTGCCACCTGTAATTTGTACAACTTTGATACTCATATCCATTGTGTCAGCCAATGTCACCGCTCTTTTAACTGCTACTTGTCCAGCTTGATCAGCGTCAAGTGAAATCGTGATATTCCTGGTAAATCTCATAATTAGCTGGGCTTGCTCAGCTGTGAACGCACTGCCTTTGATTGCCGCCACGTGCTTCACCCCCGCCTGCCATGAGGGAATCACGTCAAGCTCCCCTTCCACAAGCACAATCTCGTCCGCTTTGCGGATATACTCGCGATTCTCCCAGAGTCCGTAGAGCATCCGGCTTTTGCTGTAGAGCTGAGTCTCTGGAGAGTTAATGTACTTAGCTTCGGTCGGCTCACTCGAGAGGGTACGTCCCGAGAATCCCACAACCACTCCCTTGTGGTCTTTGAGGGGGAACATAACCCTCCCCCGGAACCGATCATAATAATGCTCTGACTGATTACTAGTTCCTATTTCCTGTTTCCTAATTACTAGTCCCGCTGACTCCAGCTCTTCTGGATTATATTTTTTCTTGAGGATCAAAAAGTCTGAGACACTCCTCCACTGATTGGGCGCATAACCCAGATTAAACTGAGTAATGGATTCGCTGTTGATCCCGCGGGATTTGAGGTAGCTCATCGCCTCTTCTCCACTCTTATGCTTAGTGAGGAGGTAATGGTAGTACTCACTGGCCATAGACATAAGCTCCAAGAGCCGCTTACGGTAGCTATCCTGCGACGTGGGTCTGTATGACTCGAGGGTGATCCCCACCCGCTTGGCGAGCGACTCCAAAGATTCAAGGAATGACATTCCATCGTATTTCTGCAGGAAGGTCAGGATATCCCCGCCCTCTTGGCAGCCAAAACACTTAAAACTTTGCCGCTCAGGGGAAACGATGAAGCTCGGCGATTTCTCTGAGTGGAAGGGACATAGTCCTTTAAAGTGCCGCCCGGCTTTCTTGAGTGCCACTCGCTCCCCAATGATCTCCACAATATCAACCTTACCTTTAACCTGTTCTACCTGATCATTCGCCATATCTTGATTTTATCAGACCAATCACTATTATCCTGTTTACTACACTCCTAGTCTTAGTATCGCTCACCCAGTTTCTTGGCCGCAAACGGACGGAAGTCGTCCAATTTTACTTGTTCTTTGTTAAAGACAAACAAAAGCTTGTTCATCCAGTTGTGCAGATCCTCCGCAAAATGAATATTCTCAATCTTAAAGTTCTTGATATTGCCAGCACTTGAGCGAGCTACAAACGTTCCGAGGCCAAAGATAGCTTGAGCATACCCCTTGCTATATGCCGCCGAATCCTCCACCTTAGCAAGTCCGAGGGACATTTGGTAACGGGTCCAGGGGGTCGTGTGGATAAACTTGGTAAGACGGCGTGTAGTTATGATGAAGACAGTTTTGTTAAACACCTTAAACATCCACCAGAGACCACCAAAGAGCACAACAGCACCCAAGATCAGCACACTTACAATCAGGCCAAGTGGGTTAAATCCAAGCGTCTGACCAGTGTAGGAGAGAAGTATAGAGCCGGCTGAGACTGCCACACACACTACCAAGGTAAAAATAGTGAGACGCACAAGGAGCATCATGGGCGCCTCTCTTGTGACATAGAGTATTTTCTCGTCCTCAGCTTTGCCCGGGAATATCAGATCAGTGTATGGAGCCACAAAATCAGTTGCCTCTAAAATACTTTGCATACGAGTATTATCTCACTTTGTTGCGGACTTTGTCCGCCGTAGCGTAAGCGTAGGCGGAGGAGGTGGGATTCGAACCCACGCGTGCTTGCGCACAATTGATTTCCAATCAATC
>CAZGNX010000042.1:0-6055 GCA_964527065.1 uncultured Pseudomonadales bacterium | reverse complement strand
AACTTGGATTAGAGGTTTAGGAAACCTCTGTTCTATCCGTTAAACTATGGGAGCTCAGGTGCTTATTTTAACTTTATTGTGTACAAATTGGGGACGGTGTCGGGGGAGAACTGGATACGGGTGATCAGGCGAGAGCCATCGGGCCAGGGGTAGACAAAGTTTGAATCCATTGGACCTTCGTAAAGAGTGAGTCGGTTGGTCCCGTCGTACTCGATGATGTCGATACCTTTGTCGGTCGTGAGAATCAAGTGATCAGAATTGGGGTACCACTGGATTTGTCCCGCAAAGATGGGGGAGTACTGGGCGTTAAAGAGGGCGAGGGACTGTTGGGCTGTGAGGTTAGTTTGGAGTTTGCGAAACGCAGAGTGCGTACCTGCCTGTGCCGGCAGGGCTACCAGCTCGGCTGGTAGGGGATCTAGAGAGTCGAGGAGCATTTTTTTCTCAACGATAAAAGTTGGATCGGTGTTGGTAGATTTGGTTTGGCTCTTGGTAGGGATTGAAGGGTTAGGGAGAGGCAAATTACCTGCAGCTACGAGAAAGTTGCGATCTTCCTGAGCATCATAGACATACCAAGATCCAGGCTGTAGTGTGCGTGATTGAGTTTGTGTTGATGAGGCAGGAAGAGGGGGGATGAGATTGTCAGGTATTGTGAGCTCTGATGTAGCTTGATAGAGTAGTTTTTCCCCATCAGGAGAGAAATAGATGTTAGTAGCGGAGGAGGTGGCGACGCGAATCATAAAATCGGGGAGGGTCAGAAGACTAGTCCGTGCATCGCGGGCGAGTTCGCTTTCCCACTCACTCAAAGTTTGACCCAAACTGACGGTGACATCTTTCAGGTTTTCTTCAGAGTTAAAACGCGAGGTATCTAAGAGAAGATGGGCACCATTTTTGAATGCAACAAGTATTTCGCTACCGTTGGGAGACCAAGTGTAGGTAGCCTCCAGATAGTTGTGGAGATCAGTGGTTTGGGCGATCTGACGTGTAGAGCGGGTGACAGAGAGGGCAGAGGTACTCAAGTCTTGGACATAAAGACCATTTTTGGTACTAGCTGAGGCAGAGGCAACCGTAAAGGCGAGGTGATCGCCACTTGGGGCGGGAACCGGTCCCACACTGCCGATATAGGTGAGGGGCTCGAGCGCAGGTGAGGACGGGAACAAGAGGGTCCGTGTCTCGGTCACTAGTTCTTCAGTGATAGTCAAAGACTTTTTCCAGGAGTGATAACCGTCCTTTTTGATTTCTACTTCGTATTCTCCGGGGTCTAGATTGAGGGTAGCATCAGTTGCGCTTGTGAGACGTCCATCGACATAAACCTCTGCAGCGGTAGGGAACGAGTTGGCGGAGAGTAGTCCCGTACCTTTGATAATGCCTGTGCGAGTGGCGCGATAACCCTGGGCGTAGCGGATCATCAGATAAGTACCGGTTGAGATGAAGAGGAGGGTAGCGACAAAGATGAGTAAACGAGAGCGGGATTGTTGCTTGTGCATATGATTATTGTAGCACTAGATAGTTAAAGCTTGAGTCGGACGAGACCGGAAAGTCGGTATGGAGGGTAAATGATCCTTGTTTGTGAGTGAGCCAGTATTTCTTGGCGGGGGCATAGTCAGACTGGAAGCTAATCGTAATGATCGACCCTTGAGTGATTTGGTCGTTGATGACTGAGGTTTGATTGCTGCCTTTTAGCAATATCGCGTTACCTGTAATTAGGGTGGCATTGTCTAGCGTAAAGCTACTTAGGGCAGTGACTGGCTTAGAGCTATCCTTGTGTAACAAATCTGCGAGCTTTTGCTCGAGCAAATCAAGTCTTGGATCTAGGGAGGTTGTCGCGCCCTGGACGTCGCCTGTGTCTGGCTGCTGATTGGCTATAGGGGAGACGGGCTCTTTCGCAGTGGCGAACAGCAAGTGATAGGTGATGAGGAGGACGAGTGTAATACAAGCGTTGATGAGGAAGGGGGAGATGCTTGGCTTTGGTTTTGGCTGATGAAGGGTGAGGGGGGTAGGATCTGAAGCCATGGGACTTGAAGGAGGGAGGCGAGGCTCGACTACACTCCTTTTGAGTTCTTCCATTTTGCCCAGAAGGCGCTCCCGAGGGTAGTAGGTATTTCCGGCTGTAATGAGGGGGTGAATCTTGCCTTCATTTTCCCAGCGCAGGATTGATGAAACAGAGACTCCAGCCAACAGAGCTGCTTGATCAAGTGTAAGGAGCTCTTTTTGACTGGTGATCGTCCCGTGCTTGATGGCGTCTAGGATTTGGAGATCTTCTAGAGAGTAGCGGCGTTGATTGCCGAGAGTGCGACTGGGGGTAAATCGTCCCGCCTGTTCCCACCGGCGCAGAGTCTTGTCGGAGAGGTTGAGTTTGGTCGCAACTTCGACGATACTGTAGAGCTTGTCCATAGTTGTACATCCAGATATATGTCTAAGTTTGTAAGTCTGTTTTTGAGTGTAGATGGTTGTTCATACGATGTCAAATTGAGTTAAATACCGCATATTATCTCCCTAGAACGCGGTATTAAAATAATATTTGCGTTAATCGTATTCGGTCGTGAAAATACTGAAGAATCTAGTCGTGGTAAAATGTCATTATGAATTTTGGTAAAAAACTTGGCATTGACCTAGGTACGGCTAATTCCCTGGTGTGGGTGGCAGGAGAGGGATTGGTGCTGAATGAACCGACGGTAGTAGCTGTTTCCGTCGCGGATATGCAGGTTGTTGCGGTAGGAAACGATGCCAAGACCATGTTGGGCCGCACCCCTGGCACAATTGTGGCCAGCCGACCCATGAAAGACGGTGTAATCGCCGATTATGCGGTAACTGAGGCAATGCTCAAGTATTTCATTACGCGGGCCGTAGGTAAGCACTGGTTGTTGCGTCCAGATATAATGATTTGCGTCCCCGCAGGCTGTACCCAGGTAGAGCGGCGTGCCGCTCAGGCGGCGACTATCGCCGCTGGTGCACGCCAGGTCTATCTGATTGATGAGCCTTTGGCAGCAGCGATAGGTGCAGGGATCCCGATCGCGGAAGCCTCTGGGAATATGATCCTTGATATAGGAGGTGGTTCCGCGGAGGCGGCGGTGATCTCACTGGGTGGGGTGGTGGTGCACAAGAGTGTGCGGGTGGGAGGCACCAAATTGGATGAGGCAATCGCCGATTTTATGCGGCGGAATCATTCTTTGATTATTGGCGAGCAAACGGCGGAAAAAGTCAAGATTAAGATAGGTTCTGCGACCAAACTGGCGAGAGAAGAGAGTATGAATGTGAAGGGGCGCGACAGTCTCACGGGGCTGCCACGGACGGTGGTGATTACCTCGAGCGATGTGTTGTCGGCGATGCAGAAGCCGCTCTCACAGATTGTGGGAGCAGTGAAGTCGGTGTTTGAGGAGACTCCCCCAGAGCTAGCTTCTGACATCATTGATCGGGGGATTGTGATGAGTGGGGGGACCTCGACACTGCGCAATCTTGATGCACTATTGACGAAAGAGCTAGGGGTACCGGCATATCTGGCTGAGGATCCTTTGTTTTGTGTGGTGAAGGGGACGGGTAAAGCAATCGAAAATATCGACACGTATCGCCGGGCCCTGCGCTAGTTTTACCAGTGTATATCTCGATAGGCGAACGGGTGATAGATGTCGACGGTATCGAGTCCTTTTGTATCCATCCAAGCTTCTATAGACCGCCACTTTTGTGCATCTTTGTGCATGACGACTGAGCCGATTGCAGCTATGATTGCACCGACTGCAAAAGCGGCTGCGATTCCGTAATCCGGTGCGGGATTGAATTCAAAGTTGCTGAAGGTGGAAACAGTTAGCGCGTTGCATACATTGACTGCAGCGATGATACAGAAGGCGGGGCATATTACTTTGCTAAATAGCTCTGAGGTCAGTTTATTCCAGGTCATGTCTGATTTCTTTTTGTCGCTGTGGGATGTTACATCTTTCGTTGGCATGCCTGGTATCTGATCTAGATCAATTGTACTCGCGGCTAACCAATCTTCATTGGCATAGATATTTTCCCTAGACTCACTTCCAAGAGAAGGGTTGACAACCACATAGCCAAGCCCGGTATGCTCTTTCATGTGCGATAGTATACCATACTATGGGTCTTAAGTCAAAAATAGTGATATATTTGGTATGATTACGATATGATCATCGGCATTGACACCTCAAGAGCCTTTGTAAGCGACAAAACGGGCACTGAGAACTACTCGTATCACCTTGTCAAACATCTCTTGCGACTGCCAGAGTCTAGACAACATACTTTTGTCCTATTTACCCGCCCAAATTCTACTATTCCAGATTGGACTAGGAAAAAGAACGTTCAAATCAAGCTAGTCAAATATCGGATCCTGTGGACACAACTTGGATTGGCTCTTGCCACATGGCAGTACAGACTAGACATATTATGGATCCCCGCACATACACTGCCTCTATTGCGTCGCTGGGGTCTGCAGACTGTCGTGACTATTCATGGCTTAGAGTATCGGTGGTTGAGGGAATATTACAATCACCTCCAGCGGTGGTATTTACCGCTCTCAACGCTTTATGCAACGCGAGCGGCCGATCGGCTTATAGCTGTTTCTCATTTTACTCGTCAACAACTAATCAAAGAGCTACATACTACTCCTCAAAAGATCAAAGTAGTACATGAAGGAGTGGAGAGAATTAAACCATTAAATCATTACACCATTCAACGAAAGGAGAATGTTTTGCGTAAGTACCAGATACAGGATAAGAAATATATCTTGTTCGTGGGGACCGTCCAGCCGCGAAAAAACCTCGAGCAATTGGTGGAGGCATTTTCCCACTTCGCCTCTGGCTACGCTGGGGACAGGAGTCCAGACTATAAACTAGTTATTGCAGGGAGAATTGGGTGGATGGTAGGGGATATTTTGCGTAGCCCGGGGCAGTGGAATGTGTCTGACAAGGTCATCTTTACCGGGAGAGTAGATCAAGCTACCCTCGAGTATCTCTACCAGGGAGCATCTCTGTATATCCAGCCATCAATTACGGAAGGGTTTGGACTACCGGTCCTAGAAGCAATGATGCGCGGGGTTCCCGTGATTAGTAGTGATGGGGGAGCGCTAAGGGAAGTGGTGGGGGAAGCCGGTGTTATTGTCCCACTTGCGCGTCATTTTGCCCACGAGCTCGCACGGGCAATGAAACGGCTCGTAGACGATCCAAAGCGTCAAAAAGAGTTGATCGCTATGGGTTATCAAAGATCAAAAGAATTTGGGTGGGATAAGGCCGCTCTAGAGACGTTAATGGTGTTGTTGGGGTAGGGATATAACTCACGGAGTGAGAATTGCTCAATAATCAATAATCAATAACCAATTAAAGATTATATTATAGTATAATGAATGTGATCAATATCTCTATTATACTATTAAATTATGATTTCATTTAAGTCTTAGAGTATATACTTATATCGATACCTTGAACTATTTGCATACTGTATTATCTATTCTTTTATAAGTCTATGAAAAATGTTTCTTTTTTGATAGATTTTGCACAAAAGATTGTCATTAGGTATGATTGTGGTAAGTATGAACCAGAGAGTAGGGTTGAAGAAAGTCAAAAAACATACAAAATTGCTCGTGAGGCGGTCTGATATGGTGGTAAAAAGGGTGGATAAGTCAGTAGAAATTTATGGAATACCTATCTTTGGCACTCAAATCAGACGAGTGCTAACAAAACTTTGGCTCCAGAGGAAGGAAATGTTGCATGTGGCGACGGTCAATAGTGAGTATATTATGGAGGCTCGCCGCAACAAACGATTCAAAACTATTCTAACACAGTGCATGACCGTGGCGGACGGCTGGGGCGTGGTGTGGGCTGCTCAACTGCTCTATGGTCGCAGGATTGATCGTATCAGTGGGGGCGAGTTGGTGGAGCACATTTTGAAACATGCGATGGAAAAGGGCGAAAAGGTCTTTTTGCTGGGTGCGGGAGACGGTGTAGCGGAGCAAGCAGCCAAGAAAATGAGTACAAAATATCCTGGTCTCCAGATATGGAGCTTTTCGGGTGCTAAGACAGTTCGACTCGAGAAAAATGAGGAAGCAAGT
>CAZGNX010000041.1:0-6123 GCA_964527065.1 uncultured Pseudomonadales bacterium | reverse complement strand
AGTGTGATTGTGGCGCCTAATGGAGCCGGTAAGACCAATGTGCTTGAGGCGATCTACCTACTCTCCTCAGGGATAAGCGAGCGAGCAGGGGTAATTGAGGAGATGATCAGTTTTGGTCAGGAGATCGCCACAGTGGCGGGAGTAGTGGCCAAAGGTGAGGAGCGAGAAGAGCTCACCGTGGTGCTGACGGGCGGGATGTTCATGGGTAAACGGACGGTTAAACGGAGGTATCTGGTCGATGGGGTGGCGCGTAGTCGCGCCAAGTTTGGCGGCAAGCTACCTGCAGTCATGTTCCGCCCAGAGGATATGCGGCTTGTGGAGGGATCACCCTCGCGACGCCGAGCATACCTCGATGCCACGCTCTCCTTGGTCCACCCAGAGTATGCCCGCGCACTCACAGTGTATGAGGCCTCGCTGCGCCGGCGCAACAAACTCCTGGATGCCATACGCGACGGTCTGGCCAGGCGTGAACAGCTTGCGTACTGGGACCAATCGATTATCAAAAACGGTAATATATTGACTAACTATAGGCGAGATCTCCTAGAATATTTGAGTCGAGTTAAGACTAGTTTTGGTGAGTATCTTCTGAGCTATGATGACTCGACAGTTTCACCTGAGCGGCTTGCACAGTACAGTGAGGCAGAGGTGGCGGTGGGGTATACGCTAGTGGGACCACACAAAGACGACTTTGGTATCAGTAGCGAGGGGCACAATTTGATGGTGTACGGGAGTCGAGGCGAGCAGCGTTTGGCTGTACTCTTTCTTAAACTCGGGACACTCAAATATATCGAGGACAAGATGCAGGTCAAGCCCATACTCCTTTTGGATGACATCTTTTCTGAACTTGATGAGGTACACCGCAAGGAGGTGGTCTCTATGATGGAGGGGAGACAGACGATTGTGACAAGTGCAGAACGCGAGACAGTGGATCTGCTCCCTAAGGCGGAGGTGATAAAGTTGGGTGATGTACAAACGCACAAATGAACAAATGCAGCAATATCTAGATCAAATTGTTCAGCCAAAGACAGATAGTCGCAAGGGGGAGAATGTGCGGGTATTGGTGATAGGGGGGAGCAAGCTCTTTCACGCGGCCTCGTATTGGGCCGCGTGCATGGCCAGCAAAATCGTGGATATGGTGCATTTCTCCTCTCCCACAATGGAGAATAATGAGCTCATGCGGGTGCGGGCAAAGGCCAAATTTTGGGATGGAATTGTGGTGCCTTGGGAGAACTTACCGCATTATATCGAGGAGGATGACACTATTTTGATTGGACCTGGGATGGAGCGGGGAAGCGAGACAAAAAAGATAGTCAATAATTTGCTTAAACAATATCCGCACAAGCGATGGGTGGTGGACGGAGGAGCGTTGCAAGAGGTAAATCCTAAGTTGCTGAATCAACATATGATAGTCACGCCGAATAAGCGGGAAATGCAGATTTTATTACACCATTACACCATAGAATCATTTCACCAAAGAGGTCTGACGATACTGGCGAAAGGGCCGGTCGATGTCGTTATGAGCGGGAGAGAGCGAGTTGAGATCTCTGGAGGTAACGCGGGTATGACCAAAGGGGGGACGGGAGACGTACTATCTGGAGTGGTCGCGGGACTCTATGCCAAGTCAAGCGCCATGGCAAGTGCTGTAGTGGCTTCTGAGGTCAATAAACAGGCGGGAGAGCGTGCGGCGAAAAAGTATGGTGTGTATTACTCGGCCAGCGACCTAATACCAGAGGTGCAGAGGGTGTTGAGAAGTATTAAAATGAGGGTATAAAAAAACTACCAAAACAATTTTATAAATACTTTTGGGATACCGATGCGGCTACAATTGATGTGAATAGTAAGGCGGCATATGTTATTACTAGATTGTTGCAATCGGGGAGGATAGAAGAGCTCAGATGGCTCAAGAGGTATTATGGGCTGGAGGCACTGAGAGTGGTGGTGAGGCGTTAGCGCGAACTGTCGGCGAAACATGGGAATTTTTTTTCTTTGATTTACGATATTCCACCTGAGGAGGTGTTATGTTTACAAACGGGATCTCTCCAGCAACAGAGCGGTGCTTGGAAACACTAAAAAAGACCACTTTGACTTCTAACTACTATTTGACTGGCGGGACTGTGGCTGCTCTGTATCTGGGGCATCGGATTTCGTACGCCTTGGATTTTTTCTCCAATTCACCATTGGGGCCGATACAGATCGCTCAGGAGTTGGGCAAGTTGGGTAAACTACAAACCGACCAGAATGATGCTGGGACATTTTTGGGGATGTTGGACGGGGTAAAAATTGGCTTTTTTCGGTATTTGTATCCTATGGTTGAACCTGAACAAAGCTTTGAAGGGGTAAGAATCGCGAGCCTCATGGATATTGGATGTATGAAGCTGGAGGCAATCGCTTCGCGAGGGATAATGCGGAATTTTGTGGATATGTACTTGATTGCCCAAAAACTAGGTTTGGAGAACGTGCTGACTGCGGCTAGGACAAAATTTGCCAGCACGGATTACTCTGAAACTCATTTCTTGCGAAGTTTGGCATATTTTGCCGATGCGGATACGGCCAACCCTCCAACTATGTTGGTTGCATGGGATTGGGAAGAGATCATGCATTACTTTGAGCAAGAAGTAAAGCGAGTCAGCCAAGTGGGGGATATAGATTGTGACAAAGCCTGCGCAGGCAGGGGCGGTTCTTTGTAAGGAGATTTGCAGAACTAATTTTTACTCGAGTACATTATTTTTGTATTAGAATGGTTGCATGAAGAAGAAAATTTTGAACTATCGAGTTATTTTTGAGCAAGATGAAGACGGTGTCTATATCGCCACTGCTCCCTCTTTGCAGGGTTGTTATGCCGAGGGTAAGACATTTGAGGAGGCTGAGGCCAATATCCGCGAAGCACTAGAACTCAACCTGGAGGTAAGAGGGAGTGTCACCACTCAAGATGATTCTGGAGTCGAGTTTGTGGGTGTAAAAAATATCCAAGAACCTGTTCGTTATGGGGCGTTTGCGACTACTTAGATCAAGAGGATTGGTAAGACTGGCAAATTTTCGTGGTTTTGTAATTGTGCGACCGCGTGGGAGTCATGCGCTCTACAAACATCCTGATGGGCGATGGGTGACCATACCCATGCACGCTAAGCTAGTGGGCAAGGGGTTGACGGCAAAAATTATCAAAGACAAGGAGGTTATTGATGGGTGATAGTCTATCGTATGTAGAGGGTATGTATGGTAGTTTCTCACGAGAAAGGATACTATTTGACATAGTTAATTATTCGACCTATAATGTGGGGAAGTATGCGTAAGATGAGTGGCGGATTACGATTGACGATTGTCCTTGCGTTGATTTTGGTGGCGTGTCAGCCACAGAGCTCTGGTGGACCTGAAAAAGAACCCACCCACGAGGCTCCTGGGATTACAGAACAATCACCCATACCACTGGCAACTATTACCGCGATTGCCGGAACTGAGATACCGCCGGTTGTTGAAAGTAACCTTCTGACGCCTGTTCCTACGGAGGGAGCACAGTCCAAGGAGATTACTCCTCCCACATCTCTTGATGAGATCGTTTTTGAGGCAAGTGGTGGTAGTGTTGAACAACAAATTGACTACTTGCGTAATGCGACAGGATTTCTGGAGGATAGAGATGGCGACGGGGTGAAAGAGCCTCATAGTTTGGTAGAGGACGTGATGGGGACTACACTCTATAACTTGAGCCGAGCTGGATTACTTGAGGGTACGACACTAGAGGAATTGCAGGTGGATTTTGAGAGACAAGGTTATACCTGGGCGACCCTGGCGAGTGGGATCTGGTCAATCCAACCTGTCAACCCTGACGGTGAGATCGGCCGAGCGTTTGACTTAAATGGCCAACCGTTCCGCACCGGCATGCCACTCGTACCGATCGATGAATTTGAGCTCGTATTTACACCGATGCCGGAGGGAGGCGTTAGACAATCTTTAACTATAGATACGGATGATGAAATGCCAGTAATACTGGTATGGGGAAATGCTGATGAACCAATTGGTTTTGTTGATCCTGACTCTAAGAATTTTATTGCAGACGGCGAGCAGGGGGGAGTGTCGGCTGAAGTGACTACAGTATTGACAACCCTCGACTATGACTTAACCGATCACGAAAGTTATGACCCAAAGTATTACACAATCGAGACCCGCGAGTGGCAGGGACAACCAGTGCAGATGCTCATTCACGACAACCCAGAAGCGGAGGGGACGCGGATTGACGCAATGGAGGTGGAGATAAATGGAGAGTTGCGGTGGGTACGCGGGCTATGGTATGAGACCTCGCAATACCCTGGGTCGGGCGGGATCGTGCTGGATATGCCCGTTTCGCCTGGCACGGATTTGGCGACATATTTTGCGGAAGAAAACGGTCCTGACTCGGTGTATGGACAGTTCTTAAAAGCTATCGCGCACCAGCGGGGGATACCAGAGAGTCAGATTTGGGATTACATCGTGGAACACGATTATAAAATCAAAATCAGACTGCCACAGCGCGCCAATGGCTCTAGTTATTCTCCGTCACTACTGACTGAGTCGGACCTAGTAGAAGTAGACTTTTCACAACCGTTTTATAGGAGTAATCGCGCGGAGGTCAACCTGGGACAAGCGGTAAACGGAGTGGTACTCACCGATTTGCCGGAGCGCGCTCTTTTCCTCTTAGGAGATTCTCGGGAGCGAAGCGGGTTGTTTGTGGACGCTCAGGGAGCATTGAACCTGATACGCTTTGATTATGAAGGCAGTTTGATCACCGGACTGCCTGAGTATTCTAGCTGGTCGCTGTTTACTGAATTAGAGCTATTGGCGGCGATGACAGATAGTTTTAGTGATGCAGGCGATTTTGGCAGTGACCAATGGATGCTAAAATTTGGCGATCGAGCAGGGAGAAAGTACATAATTGGGAATACCATAGTTGATCGAGACGTTTTCGTAAAATATTCACAGGATTATTCAGTCACAGACTGGTCGATACTCGAGCGTAAGTAAGATTGAGTTGACGGTTAGCAAGATTTTCTGCACAATGAGGGGGTGAAGAGATACGGATTGATAGTATTATTATTGCTCGCTGTGGCTGGGCTGGTGGTAGCGAGAAAATACATCTTGGACTGGGCGACAAATATCGTGACACCTGATATCAAGGTAGAATCTCGCACGAACCTCGTATCGGTGAGTGAGATACAGAGGGGCAAGATCAGGGAGACAATGGAGCAGGTCAAATTCTTTGATAATGGAGGCGTGACGTATTACACGCCCTCAACTGCTCAGCGGGGGAGCGTGAGTGTGCGCAAAGTCAAAGTAATCCTCTCCCCCGTCAGACAACCACTGGGGCTGACTTATTATCATGGCGAGAGTGAGCCGTTCCAGAGTTGGGGAGTGGAGTACACACCAACTGCCCTGGGCAACCAACACGACCTGACAATCTCTCTGTATGTGCGGGAGGATATCGCGGCGCGAGAAGGGAGTGAGTCGCTCGCCAAGTGGTATCAGGGCGTACTGCTCAATGCTGTATGGGATCTGAGTCACCCACAAAAAGCAGAATACAGCGGGATGGAGAGATTCTCGGGCATGAGTGAATATATCCAAAATGGTGTGAGAGAGCACTGGTGGAGGGTGGAGAGGATGGGAGGGAAGTCGTGAAACTAGTAAAACTACTGCTGAGCGTGGGAGTAGTGATCATCGCCCTGTGGGTGTCGCCTGCCAGTGTAGGAGCGCAGAGTTGTGGAGGAGGGACGATCACGGGGGCGCAACCAATAACAACGTGTAGTGGTGGTTGCGATGTAACTAATCCTAGTTATCCTGGATGTTGTTCGCAATCCTGTAGCGGAGTGACGCTGGCGATTGAGTATTGCTCGGATTATACGAATGAGACGAGCTGTAACGGCGCAGGATTTGGCGGGAGCTTTACGTGTGGGACAGGGGGGAGGTGTAGCTGGGGAGGAACGGGGGGCGCGCGCCCCGGTGGGGCGGGGGGGTGATCCGGCCCGGGTTGTGGCGGCCGCCGACGCCGGGGGGCGCGGTGCCAGCAATGGGTCGAGACTAGACGAGCGGTGGGGTGTGCGGGTTTCGGGCGGCAGCCCCCGACCGCCGTACCCTTTTCCTGCCATGACCAGCGCAGCC
>CAZGNX010000040.1:0-6554 GCA_964527065.1 uncultured Pseudomonadales bacterium | reverse complement strand
CAGTTTGTTGAGATTAAGACCTGTTTCTTCTAGGAGCTCACGGTGGGCGGCTTGCTCGATAGATTCGCCGTATGTGATATGACCAGCCGCGGAGCACATCCAGATTCCGGGAAGGACGTTTTTCGTCATACTCCGCTTTGTGAGTAGGAGTCGACGGCGATTGTCATACAGCAATATTGCAACTTCGGAGTGCAGGTATAGAGGATCGGAGTTGGCGAGTGAGATGGGGATTGGTTTGATAACCTTCTCGTCTTCGTCTACCCAAGCGACCATTTCTTCGTCACTCATGCCTGTTTCTTCTCTTTGGGCTTATCAATCTTGTCGAGGCCGAGGCCGTGGACGCCAAAATAGACAACTGCGGCAATCACGGCAAAGTCGATGAGGGTTGCGAGCAAGTCGCCCCACAAGATCTGCGCTGAACCAATCTGCCAGTATGCCTCCTTGAGACTGCCGACAGAGCCGAGTAATCCACTTAAAATTGGGTTAATAATGTCGTTGATAAGGGCGGTGACAAGTTTGGATACTGCCCCACCCAAGAGGAAGCCGACGGCGAGGCCCATGACACCTTGCTCACGGATAAAATTGAGAAATCCCTTCATGTAAAAATTATAGCATACCCGCCTTGACTTGACGGTACGGCGAGGCAGGTTGACATTATACCAGCCACTATGTGCTATAATGCAGGGTAGTTATTTATGTGTACATGCTTTTCCAGAACGATAGTGAGTTAATCTCCGTTAGTTTGGAACTAAAGTGGTGGCACGCGTTTTATGGAGGTGCCATACATGGCAACCAAATTATTTGTCGGAAGTTTAGCCTGGGCTACAACTGACGATTCGTTACAAGCATTTTTCTCCCAGGTAGGAACTGTGACCAGTGCCCGCGTCATCACTGACCGCGCAACTGGCCGCTCTAAAGGCTTTGGCTTTGTAGAGATGAGCTCAGACGAAGAGGCCCAAAAAGCCGTCGCCGAACTCAACGGTAAAGACCTCGATGGTCGCGCAATCGTGGTAAACGAAGCCCGCCCCATGGAACCTCGCGACAACAGTCGTGGTGGAGGATTTGGTGGAGGTCGCCCCAGTGGTGGCTCGTCTTACGGCGGAGGTCGTGACAATCGTGGAGGTGGCTACGGCCGCTCCAGCTACTAAAATCTAGCAATAGTAATTAGTAATTAAGCAAACCCCCCTCGCTCTGCGAGGGGGGTTTTTGGTTATCCAAGTATGAACATGTAGAGAGTGCCAACGGCGGCACCCGCCATACCCACAAAAGTAAGCCACATAAATAGGCGGGACAAAAGACTACTGCGGTATTTGCCCATAATCTCACTATTGCTGCTGATAGTGGCTATAAGATAGAGTAGTGGGACAGCGACAAAGCCGTTTATCACCGCTGAGTAGACGAGCATCTTCATGGGGTCTACCCCAAGGTAGTTGATGAGTAGGCCCAGGAGCGTGGCGAGGGTGATGGTACCGTAGAATCCGTGAGCTTGGCGGAATTTGAGATAGAGCCCATCACGAAAATTGAACGCTTCGGCAATAGCGTAAGCGACGGAACCTGCCATGACGGGGATAGCGAGAAAGCCCAGCCCGACTACACCTACCGCAAACAATAGTTTGGCGAGGTATCCTGCATTGGGGAAGGTACTTACGAGAGGTTCTAGTGCCAGGGCGGCGTCTGCGGCCGTCTTGATATCGGTGATACCAGAGCTGTGCAAGACCGTAGCCGCGACGATTATAATTGACCAGGCACCTAGCTGAGAAAATATCATTCCGACAACGGTATCAAGTCTCAAGTTGCGCATAAAACTCTTACCAATCCTTGGAATGCCTCCTTTGATGATCCCGCGTGAGCGTTCCTCCTCTACCTCCTCAGATGCCTGCCAGAAGAACATAAAGGGCGAGATAGTGGTGCCCAGGACGCCTGTGGCGATAAAGAAAAAAGCAAAGTTGAGCTCTATATGTGGTAGAAAGGTGGAAGGGAGAATTGTGCTCCACGGGGCATGAATAATGAAGAGCGTGAGGGGGTAGGCAAGGAGCGAAAGTACGAGCCATTTAAGGATCTGGGAATAGATGCGGTACGAGGTAAAGATTTCAAGAACTAAAATACTGGTAACTATAAGCAGAGTGAGGGGGGCAAAATCAAACGGCGTCACTAGCTGGAGTGCAGAAGCCATGGCTCCTATGTTGGCGCCGATGTTGATAGTGATTGCCAACGTGAGGAAACTAATGATGACACCAAGAACCTTCTTACCAAAGTGGACCTTGATTGCGTGAGACAGGCCGCGGCCTGTAACCGCCCCTATCCTCGCGCAGGCCTCCTGCACAGATACAAGGAAAGGCAAGACGTAGAGTGCAGTCCACAACTGACCAAAGCCAAATTGAGCTCCTGTCTGGCTATACGTGGCGATACCGGAGGGATCATCTCCCGAGGCGCCTGTTATGATGCCAGGGCCAAGGGTTTTGAAAAACAATTTGAATCTCTTGCGCATATATTGATTGTGACTCATATCGTGACAAAACTCTATACTAGGTAGTATGAAAACAAAAGCGAACATTGAGGTGAGAAAAAAATGGGGGTGCAACGAGCTCTATATCAATGGGTTCGCCCAGTCGACCTCTGCGTACCGCCAAGACTGGTACAAGATACTCAAAAAAGCCGGAGTCTTGGGTCTCTCTGACCAAAGGGTGCTCCTCCTAGGACTTGGCGGAGGTGATTTGGTCAAACTGCTCACCACTTATCATACTAACGTCATGATAACTGCTGTGGAGCTAGAGCCCAGCGTGATACAGGTCGCAAGAGACTCCTTTGGCGTTACAGAATCGGAGTCGCTCACGATCGTCGTTGGTGACGCACAAGCCTACATGCAGACCAATCGAGCTACTTATGACGTTGTGATCGTGGACCTGTACGATGGGGATACGGTCCCTAGCTTCGTGCCTCAACCAGCTTTTCTCTCCGCTATTGCCCGGTCGCTCTGTCCTGGAGGGCAAGCGATTTTTAACTATGCCTCACACAGTTTCAATGAGTACGATTTTGTCTCTTTTGAAAAAAAGCTGCGGCGCATTTTTGCCAGTGTTGAACAGAAAAAAATTTGGGGGCACACATTTTATTTGGTCAGGGATGTGATCATGGCACGGCTCAAAAAATCCGCGAGGCCTGGCGCGACACTATCGTAGTTTTTGGCGAACCTTGAGTCCTCCACATACATCTTAGCGAGGCCACCGTAGATCTCGTCGGTCACAGCATAGAAATGGCCTATATTGGCACGATGAGCGGCTACAAGCTCCTGGACTTGTGGATCACTCACCTCCAGGTCCATGAGCCTGGCGAGCTTGACCACAACCTCGCGACCCTCCTGTAACACGGCTTTAAACTTGGCTTTTGACCATGTTTTTGTTCGTGCGGCCGATTGCTTGTAGGCATCAGTATTGCCCCAGCGCACCTGCGCTTCTTTTTGATACTCTTCCATTTGAGCTTTGGTAAAGCCACCATACATATCGTTTGTACTCATAGGGACTCCTTTCTTTAGACTAATAATTGTGGTGTCGATGGTTTTGATCAGCTTGCTCAGTCGCGTTTTTTGCTTGAGTAATACTGCGCGATGACTCTCCAATGCTTCGAGGTTGTTAAATTTTGGCGCATCGAGTGCTTGTCTAATCTTCTCAAGCGGGAACTCGAGCTCACGGAAGAACATGATCTGTTGCAAGCGTAGCAACTCGGCCTCGCTGTAGTAGCGATAGCCATTGGCCTCTTTGCCTGCGGGTGAGAGGAGGCCGATCTCATCGTAGTGGTGGAGCGTGCGGACGGTGATACCGGCGGCACTGGCGAGCTTGTTGATTGTGTACTTCATGGAGAGATAGTAAACTATGACGCTGCGTGATAGTCAAGGGCTATTTATTGTGTTGATATATCTCGGTATGTTTTTGCGCATGGCTCAGTTTTTTGAGCTCTGCCTCGCGCTTGAGGGCGGTGGACTTATCTGCCACCTCTTCTTGATACACAACTTTGATAGGACGATGACTACGGGTATAGCGCGCACCTTTGCCACTTTGGTGTATGACAAATCGCCTCTCCACATCGTCGGTCGTGCCGATATAAAAACTCCCATCCTGACACTCAAGCATGTAGACAAAGTAACTCACACCCTCTATTATGACCCAATGGAAGAAAAATGTCCTAAATGTGGCAACCCCTTAGGCGAGGTAGTGGAAACCAAGACAGGTCGCCAACTCCAGAGATGTAGCACTGGCAGGTGGAATCCTGATACGCGCCGCAACGAGGGATGTGACTATGTCAAATGGCTAGAAGTAAAACCAAAAGAGATGGATGAGAAATGTCCGAAATGTGGCAACCCCTTAGTTCTCAATGTGACCCGCTTTGGCAAAAAAATGAAGAAGTGCTCGACCAATGTATGGAACGCTGAGACTAAGAAGGCCGAGGGATGCGACTATATCGAGTGGATCAACGGCACCACGGAAAAGCTGGATGAGGACTGCCCGGAATGCGGCAACAAGCTCGTGCTCTATACGACCAACGCAGGCAAGAAGATGAAGAAATGCAGTACCGCCGGGTGGGATAGGGAGAAGCGGGAGGCCACCGGGTGTACGTATGTGGAGTGGCTCAAGGCAGAGCAGTACGCACCCAAGACTGAGCAAGGTGATGAGTTCCTCCCTCCTGAGCCGATGCCTGGGGAGTTAGATAAGTAAAAATTTCCTTAGAGATTTAGCAGCGAGAGGGCTTGATACACGAGAATTGCTGGCCAACCCAGAGATTTAATGAGTGCTAGTGCATATCCAGTTAGATCAACTGCCTGGGGAAAGTAATAAAAGGCAGCACCAAAGATACCAACACCATATATAGCTCCACCTCCACCGTTACCATAGTTCTTGCTTGAGCCACAATTGCAGTTAGCACATTCACATTTTTCTACAGCTAGTTTTTGGGATTTCATATTTTATCTCCTTGTTATATGACTATTGTACTCCTTCTATAGTGAGGTCGTTAATAATCTCGCTCGCATGGGTGAGTGGGTTCACGTTTTCGTACACTTTGGCGATCTTACCCTTTGGATCAATCAAGTATGTCATACGGAAGATCCCGTCATACTCACGACCCATGAACTTTTTCTTGCCCCAAGCATTATATGTTTTGATTGTTTCAAGCCCCTCATCACTGAGGATGGGGAAATTGAGATTATATTTGTCAGCAAATTTTTTGTGCGACTTGACTGAATCCTTGGATACTCCAAGTATCACTACGCCAAGTTTTTGTAGCTCGTGAAACGAATCACGAAAGTTGCAGGCCTCGACTGTACAACCTGGAGTGTCGTCTTTTGGGTAGAAGTAGAGGACAACCCATTTGCCCATATACTCAGAAAGCGAATGAGTCTTGCCGTCTTGGTCTGGGAGAGAAAAAGTTGGAGCTAGTTGGTTGTTTTTCATTACGCTGCAATTGATTTTTGACGGTTTAACATGAATGCAAGGATAAATGATAACAACATAACTATTTGACAACCGATACAGACGGGGCAAATGACCTTCAGTTGGATAAGCTCAACATAACCGATATAGGCGCAGAAGGCTAGCCCAAAGGTAGTCATACCCATGATCAGTTTTTTGTTTTTTTTAAATGCTCCGTAGAGGATGAATAGATATCCAATCAGGCCATAGAGTGGTGTTGGGATGCCAAGCGTCTTGGCTACTGGGCCGTCGATCACGGCGTCACAGTTGATCGTCGCGTTGATTGTGCAAGGGCGGAACTCAGGTTTAAAAATCTGCTGTGAGAGGAGGTAGATGGACAGTGCCAGTCCGATACAAGCAAGGATTTTGAGAACGAGGATCAGTTTTGATTCAGACATGACTATTATTATATACCCACTTTTTGTGTTGGCGGTCGTGGACTATTTTAGAACCTATTATTCTACATCCGCTGTTTTAACTTCTCCCGCACGCTTATAGTACGCAATAATTACACCACTTGGAGTAATTAGGGACTTAAAAAGTTTAAACGAGGCAGGAATTGTACCTTTTTCAAATAGCCGTTTCCCTGTCCCGAGAGTAATAGGAAATATTTTTAGCCAAAATTCATCTACTAAACCGCGCTTCATTAAAGTTTGGATCATGTCAGCGCTACCATAGACCTGAAGGTCGGGACCGTCAGAGTCTTTGAGTTTTTTTATTTCTTTAGCATCTTTGATAACAATAGTATTTTCCCAGGAGGGATTTTTAATAGTTTTCGAGACGACATATTTAGTAATTTTGTTTACTTGCGGCCACCCATTTTCTGTATGATCTGGCCAGTATCCTGCAAAAATATCATATGTCTTGTGTCCAAGAAGTAACGCTTCCGTCTTTTTCATTTGTGTCTCCATTTCTTTCCCGCTAATTTCGTCAAAATATGGACTCATCCAGCCACCATACTTAAAGCCTGCGGCAGCATCTTCTTTTGATGCACCGGGAGCTTGGATAACACCGTCCAGAGTCATGAATTCCACTACAATAATTTAGGTAATTAGTTGATTTCGTAACCAATCCAACATATAAAAGGATTGGTAA
>CAZGNX010000039.1:0-6672 GCA_964527065.1 uncultured Pseudomonadales bacterium | reverse complement strand
ATGGGTGAGCCTGCCTGCGCAGGCAGGTGCGGGGATGGGGGAAGTGGAGGGATTGGTAGCAAAATTAAGCTGAATGTGTGGACCGTATCGGACTCGAACCGACCACCTCTTCTATGCCATAGAAGCGCTCTACCAGATGAGCTAACGGCCCTCACGAGGGATATTTTACTATACTATGCTTGTTTTTCGCTTATTTACTGTACTTGGACTTGACCTGGAAGAGGAAGTAGAAGGAGATAGCGCCGCCAATGACGAGGCCGCCCAGGTTAAAGCTCACAAGCTGTTGCACGAGTGAGAGCAGAGTGGAGTAAAAGACAAGTCTCCAGGCGCGCATCTCACGTTTGAAGAGGCCAGGGAGGGCCATCAGCTCTAGGACGATCATGCCAAAGGTAAAGACGAGGCTGAGCGTATAGGAGAAGCCGGCATTCATGCCTCCTAGATAACTAAAGGGCATGGCGACCGCGCTGATGCCGAGGGCAACTAAGATGAGAGGCAAGAGCATGAGCATGGAGATAGCGATGAGCCAAGGAGCGAGCTTGACGAGCAGTTCTTTGATGTTGTCGGGTAGGGCAGGGACTTTAGGATTTAAGACAACTTTTTCGATTTCGGTCTCAAGCATATTTAGGGTGCCTGTGAAGGTCGTTTGTTCTGATTTGGCCATATATAGTTCTCCAGTATGACTAATACGGTAAGTATAGCAAAGTTGGAAAGTTACTTGTCAAGCGGGAGGTCGATCGGGCCTCCTGGGAGCGGGGAAGGGAGTGGGGACGGCGTACTGAGGTCACCACTTGAAGGGACAGCTGAGGGAGCAGGCGTAGCTTTTGGTACCTTGGCCTTTAAAGTCTCGAGTTCGGCGGTGCCGCGGGCGAGGTCGGGATTATCAGGACCCAGGAGCGAGATGGCTTTTTGCATAGAGGTATAGGCATCGCTGTAGTTGCCGGCCGATTCTAGGAGTTTGGCGAGGTTATAGTAGGCATTGGCGTAGTCGCCTTTGAGTTGGATGGCAGTCTGAAACTCGCGCTGGGCACGAGAGTAGAGGAGTCCCTGTTCCTCAGTATTTTTGTTGGCTTGGCCCAGCTGGTAGAGGAGTCCGCCAAGCTCAAGGCGGAGGGCGGGGTTAGCGGGGTCTAGTGCGACCGCTTGTGAGTAGGCAGAGAGGGCAAAACCTTCTGAGCCCTCTGCCACATTGATCAAGTTGCGATAAATGCTACCCAGGTTTTGCCAGGTGACTGCATCACGAGGTCGTAAAGAAGTCGCGAGCTTGGCTTCTCGTACACCTTGAGAGACGAGTTGGGTGATATTACTACGCTCGGCTTCCGTGAGCTCATCCTTCTGAGATAGCGCACCGGCAAGTGCCAGATTGACTTGAGAATATGAGAGGTGGTAGTTGGTGGCAGAGGGGAGGTGACGGATGGCCGCGAGGTTTTGTTCGTAGACTGTTTTGCCATCGTTCTTGGCGAGGGCTACACTAGCTGTGCGCATATTAGTCTCGGCTTTGGCGAGGTGGTAGAGCTGATAACCAACGATGACGACAAACCCCACTAGAAGTAAACCAAGGGTGAGACTATGAGGGCGGGAGAGCGTGTGTTCTCTGGGTACGTGTGCGGCCAGTAAGCCCAGACCTGTAAAGAAAATGAGCTGGAGGGGTAACGCGCCAGGTGTAACCAGGAGAGCTAAACCTGCGACAGCAGTTATGAGTACAAGGGAGCGATTGGCACTACGAACCAGTGCATGTTTGAAAGCAATAAGAGGGAGTGAGAGGAAGGCCAAGATGCCTGGCACACCGAGCGTGGTGAGGATTTGCAAAGCCTCAGAGCCGGAGGCAGTGGGAGTAGTGTTCCAGAAAGGCGTAGCGCTTAAGAAGAGCGGCTTGACGGATTTGTAGAAAATGGGGAAGTTGGGGAGTCCTACACCCAGGAAGAAGGTGCGGACTGACTTGAGTGCGTCAAGGGCGACATTCCAGGAGGCGAGCAGGGGGAGGGTTGTGGGGGCAAGTTCGTGACCAGGGAGTAAAAGATATCCTAAGACGATGAGTGCAATGCCATGTAGCATGCCAGAGATTGTATAGAACAGGCGATTTTTGGTTGCCACGTGGAGGGCAAGATTGAGTGAGACAAGCGCACCTGCAAGAATTAAAACAAAAGTAGTCAGGGGGGCACCTGTTGGGGTAAAGGCACGACTTTGCATATAGAGCGGGAGGAAAGTGAGGTGGCTCGCGAGGGTGAGTTGGAGTAGTGAGTGGAGCGATAGTAGACTACTGCTGAGTAAGAATGCTTGAACTAGGCGATGGCGGAGCCCGCTCCCCTGAGTCAGCGTGAGGAAGTAGGTCCACGTTGAGAGTGTGAGATAGAGTCCGGCAGGTCCGATGAGACTCTCGAGCCTACCTTCACTGTGGCTTGCGAGATTGAGGATGATGACTAGCACAAAAGCCAAGAGTCCGTAATGGAGTGGAGAGGTGCTCGTGAGCGTCCTTCGCTTGATGATGAGGGTGTTGGCACTGTCAAGAATGAGTAAGAGAGATGCGAGTGCGAGCAAGAGCAGTTTGGGAGTCGTAAAGGTGCTGACCATGGAGGTCAAGAAAAACAGAGGAGTCAGAAAGAGAGTAAGTGGTAAGAGATAGTGCGTAAGCATATTGGATTCAGTATAGCGGAAAACTAGAGTGGCGTACAAGAGCCAACCGAGAGACAACCCTGGCCGTCACAATTGTTGCCTGCGTAGTTGGGTGTGCAGCTAAATTCGTTGGCATCATAGCTCGTGCAGTTACCAAGTCCTGAGCACCAATAGAGGCTTTCTCCGCCACCTCCCCCGGTTCCTTGGGTTCCACTTGTAGTCCCTGGGTTTTGCGGGGTCGTGTTGCCAGAGGAGACCCCATAAGTGCCGATCAAAGTCGAACCGTTTTCGTAGTACTGAGAGTAGGCGGCATCGTCGTCGTTTTGAAGATAGCCATAGAGTTGGAAGCCTGTACACTGGGAGGGAGAGTAGCGGAGAACGTAGGGCTCACCCGTGTTTTTGTCGCAAGGTATCTGGTTCAAGTAAGGTTGGAGGTTGCTCGAGCCGCAGTCGTTTGGGCTGTCGAACCAGGTCTGAGGGGGGTAGCAGTTCTGGTCGTTGTAGTAATCCTCAAAGGCGATTTTGAGGCGGTCGAGGTCAGATTTGACCCGCGCGTCCTCGCCTTTGCTGCGCTGTCCTTGTATTGAGACCATGAGGGCGATAAACAAGATGGCAATGATCGTTATGACGATCATGATCTCGATGAGGGTAAAGCCGCGCTTCATATCACCATTAAAGCAAAACTGGGACACAATGCAAATCAAGCTAGTAGTCGATCTAGCTGAGTTGTGGCAACATTCAGCCATGAGGTCTCACCTTGATCAATGTTTGGTCCCAAGAAAATACGGTTGACACGCCGCACATGTTCAAGGAGGTTGTGGATTTGCTCGCGATAGTACTCTTGGCTGGTTGGGTCAGTGGCCTTTCCTACTAGGTAGTCTGTGAGTTCAGTGGCAAGGAGTTCTCCGTCTTCATCATATGTCTTACCCATTGATTGTGTGATGGCGTAGGTACCTGAGTGGTATAAGAGTTTACCTGTTAATGCGTAGTCGTATTGATCGTCGAGCGCGGTGTTGAGAACTCTCACTGAGTGCTCAAAGCCTTGTAGATCGTTGAGGCTAATCGAGGTATCATGTTCAATCTCGCGCTTGAACACCTGAATATCATATCCCATAAAATCATCCCCGATTATCTTCTTTTGGATACGCTGACAAAGTCCATTATCATGAGATATGAAGAACAGGAATCTGGACAAGCTCGCTATGCGCTCACTACGCTCACACCCATTTGATGCGACACTGGTAAAGGGGGTTAGACCCAAACGTTCTTCTCCAGTTAGCTGAAACGGATCGCCAAAGAGAGCGCTAGTTATTTTCTCCATAAAACCCATAGTATAACTATACCAGACATGTCAAGACATGTTGGTGGTTTATGGCTGCAACTGAATAATCCACCAGTTAAAGGAAATATCAGATGAGGCGGGGGCGTCAATGCCGACAGTAAATCGACCCGTGTCTTTTGATTTCACAAACAAAACTTTGTTGTCGGTGTTGGTAGTGGGGGTCAGGTAGATGAGGGAATTACCAGTGACAAACGGTGACTCTATGACCAGTTCGGTGTTGGGAGTACTGAGCGTTGCGACGCCAGCTGTGGCGTTGGAAGAAATGGAGCTAGAGAGGAGGCCAGAAGGAGTGGCGTCCGTGCCGGAAGCAATAGTGATGAGCTTTGTAGTGAGGCTGGCCAGATTAGCTGAGCCAGAGGCATCGATAGTAGCTACGGCCACTCCGGCCTCATTATAAATAGATAGTAGTTGGCCTAGAGCGGAGGAGGTGGCGTCAGTGGGAGTACCCAGGGCGAGCCCTTCGACTGCGCTCAGGGTTTGTGCGGTGAGCTTGCCGCTTACGCTTAAATCACCGTTGATCGCAACTGAGCCGGTGGAGTCGATCAAGAGCGTATTGTCGCCAAGGGCGAGTAAACCAGAGTGACTGTTTATTGACTGGGTGTAGAGACCATCGGTCACATTTAAGGTGCTGATACTGGCGGTGCCCACAACTGCAAGGTACTGGTTGATGGTGGCAAAGTCGATATCGGCGGAGGCGAGGATGGCTGAGGAGGTGGCTGTCTGTCCCACTTCGCCTTCGGCTACGCTAGGGATCTGCGAAGCTATCGCTTCTTGAGGAATAGGAATGTCCTCTGCAGTGGCGGGGTTGCTAATCGATGCGATCCGATTTTTGATACGGTCGGTGATTGTACTGAGTTCCTCGTCGGTGAGCTCATTGGATGTTCCCGCCGAGAGAGTGGCGATCTTGGCATCGAGCCCAATGATGGAGTCAGCAGTGATAGACTCTGCTGTGATATTTTTTGCCGTAATATTAGTGGTTTGGATATCTTGGAGTAAGGCGGTGCGGGCACTGATGGTGGCGGTGTTGATCTCGCCTTCGACAATGAGTACGGGTACAGAAGGTTCCAAACTACCAGAAAGTTCGGAACCTCTAATCACCACAGGGCCAGTGATGGTGATGGCGCTCCCCGAGGCGAGGGGGGAGATGGTGTCGACTTCTAGCGAACCTAGCTGAGCCTGACTTGCAACAAGTTTGGCAAACCCCGCAACCGAGTCTACAAGCTCGCCGCTAGTACTTGCCACTGTCTGCCAGACTCCATCAACTTTGCGTAGCGCGGCATCTACCAGCTCGATCCCGCTTGTGGGTACCGTATTGTTGACGATAGCTAATACTCCTGGGGCATCGCCTGGGTTCCATGCAACAGTTGAGCGTGCAAAAGCTAGCTCGCCAGCCTTGGCCTTTCTGGCTAGGCCAGGAGTGTCGGAGGAGGTGAGGGCATCACCTGCATCAAGAGGGGGCGAGGACTCATCCATCCTTACAGGGATACGTCCCACAAGTGCCAAGAGGCGGCGATCAGGCGACTCAAGCCCTAAGGTCTGTCCAGCTTTGGTGGAGATGGCGCCAATAAGCTGGGGATCGCTGGCACTATTTGTTTTGCGTAAAATTGGGACACCATATTCGTCAGTTTCCCCAGTCAGGGCTACCAAGTCTCCAGGTCCAATACTTTCGTCATTGACCGTATACCACTCTGCTAAGTCAGCACCAAAGGTGATGGCCTCGAGCCGCAAGTTCTGGGTGCTCCCTGTATAGTTGTATAGCCTCACCGTGTTAGTATCTGTCTGGACGATCTTAAAACCGTCCGTGTAGAGAAGCTGTATGTTTTCGACACTGGGATAATAGGCTGTGTTGGTCGTCGTAAAGATAATGCGGTACTGGAAGTAATTGTTGGGGGTTGAGGTGATCTCTGAGCCACTTGGTGTGACCAAGTGTTTCTCTAGCTGGACGTAGTCGATATAGAAAACATTGGAGACGGCCACAAGGTTGGTAAAGCGGAGCTTGGTGACGGCGTTCCTGGCGGCTGTAGGGATATCGGAGAGATCCCAGTAGACCTTTTGCCAGGTATCGGCCGCGTCGATTTTGATAGTCTCTTCTTGCTCGGTGCCCGCGGACTCGCCAAAGCCAAACTTGAGACTGGATCCAGACTGTGAGGCGCGCACCCAGAAGGTGACATAGTCGTAGTTGCTAAAGTCGGTGGAGGATATCGTATCCTCGGCGGTGCCGCCATTTGTGGAAGAGGTCCCTTTGGTAATATTGCCCGCGGTACTCTCGTCCTCGTCCTCAAACATATCGACATTGCGAGTGACATCCCCGTCGGCGACCGTGACATTGGTCCCTGTCCACTCAGTGTGAGTGTTGCCATTGCTCAAGCTGATACAGTTGGGGGAGGCACAGTTACTAGAGGTGGCCGAGGTCTTCCAGGTCTCCCAAGTGCCATCGGTGGGGTTGGCACTGGCGCCAGTCCTTGTTTGGAATTCGACTTTTTTGAGTCCTGAGGGGACGCCGCCCGGATACTCCCAGCGCAGTGACTCGAGCGTGGCGGCATTGGGGGTGCTGATCACGGGAGAGTGGTAGACGCCGTAGGTGTGGTAGCCAGAGAAGGTGGAGGTGGCGGCGGGGGAGGTGGTGCCTGAGATCGAAGAGGCGTAGTAGGTCGCGATGCGGCCAGTTCCTCCAGCTCCAGCGTTAAAACTTGTCCCTGTGCCAGCACTACCTGCACTTG
>CAZGNX010000038.1:0-7448 GCA_964527065.1 uncultured Pseudomonadales bacterium | reverse complement strand
TAAAAAAGTAACGAGTACTTATGAATATACTGCAGAGTATTCTGCTGGGGATCGTCGAGGGACTTACAGAATTTTTGCCAATTTCCTCAACATTTCATCTCATTATTACCTCAAGACTGGTTGGACTCCATAGCACTGATTTTCTTAAACTATTTGAGGTTGTCATTCAAAGTGGCGCAATTGGTGCAGTCATAATACTTTATGCTCGTACACTTATACATGATCATTTACTCCTATCAAGAGTCTTGCTCTCTTTTTTGCCTACGGCCATTGTAGGATTAGTCTTACATAGCATAATCAAGCAGATTTTTTTCGAGTCGATCCCGCTCATGCTTACAGTTTTTGCTGGAGTAGGGATTATTTTTTTGCTTATCGAAAAATCTCATTTTGCACTCACCAAACAATGTGAGTCGCTGACATCTCGCGATGCACTGATCATAGGACTAGCTCAGGCTTGTTCGGTTATCCCTGGCGTCTCGCGTTCTGGAGCAGTTATCGTATGCATGATGCTTCTAGGCTACAAGCGTGATCAAGCTGCGCTCTATACTTTTTACCTCTCACTTCCTACAATTCTATCAGCTACAGCCTTTGATCTTTATCAGGAGAGATCATTGCTGATAACTTACGAGAATGGATGGCTATTGTTGGGAGTTGGTTTCTTTACTGCTTTAATTACTGCCTTGGTCGTTGTTAAATGGTTGATACAATATCTCTCACACAACTCCTTAGCCCTTTTTGGGTGGTACCGAATAGTTCTGGCAACCACACTCCTAGCTACTATGGTAATAGCTTGACCCCTAGGGGATCTGCAAAGATGGATAACATCCTCCCGCCTCCATCACGCAATTCTGCCCGAATGATTTCAACTACCCCTATTCCTGGATAGCTAAACTGAATCAACTCACTGCGATTAGAGGTCAGAGGAGATGTCATAGTAAATGCAAATTTTATTTTTTTGCCCAGACTGTCAGATAAAAGAGATTGCTCTGTGATAATAACGTTGGGGGAAGAGGATATGATAAACGGTTCACTCACGTAAGATATCTCTATCATCCCAGATACAATCCCGGCCGCATTGGTGGCATAAACAGACCCTTGATTAGATGATAGTCTAGAAAGTCCCACTTGTGCGGCACGCGCCACATCATAGAGCAAGAGACTTCCTTCCCAACGCGCCTCTTGGTTATTGATACTCACCCATACAGCACCAGTGCGAGCAGATTCAGGAATCTTGACTTCGAGGATATTGTTGCTCCAGCGTACGACATTTTCTTTGATGACCTCACTCTCGCCAACATACACGCGACTCCCCCATTGATAATCACCAAAGTTGGCTCCGAAAATCACAATAGTATCGCCTACTTTACCAAAGAACATGCTCACGCGTTCTATACGGGGTAGACTTGCTGGATAGTTTGGAGGTGGAGTGACTATAGGGACTTCTTCTGCCGCAGACGACCGATTCTCGGTGTCTTCTTGAGCAAGTCGGACTGAGATAGGCACGACAAGAACTAACAAAAGTACAACATTAAAGGCCACAATCCGCTTCCACGATAACGCAGTATGTATCCGCTCGTAGATGTTTTCTCGCATACTCTTTAACTCCTTCTACTAATAGTAATTGCGCGCTCCTCATGGTCAAAGTTGATCGAAAAGTCATCAAACAATCCTTTCCTACCTAAAATATAGGTTGTTGAGGTGGATTCTGTAAAAGTAGCCGGGAATTCAAAATCTGTACTGCCTATTTTGACAGTAATTGTCCCTAAGTATGCAAATGTCGGTACTCCGGAAAATCCTTGCAGGGTAATCCGCTTAGCTTGAGACAAATCCACCCCCGTATCTTGCGCGGCTTGGAGTGGCAGGGTAGAAACTACAGCTCCAGAATCCAACAGGAAAGTAGTATCTACATAACCCGTGGTCGTCCTCAAGGGTATTGTAACCTTGGGTTCTTGGACAAATCCAAAACTCTCATAGAGAGTATTTTTGTAGGGCACTTTATATTCGAGTTTACCAAATGAATCTGTGACAGACACTTGATTGACCCTCGATCCCACAAATACCCCTCTGGCAAAGAAAAATATCCCCAGAACGACAGCAAAACCAAAAAGCGAAAGGATTTTGAGTATTGCCCCTAGCTTGAGTGAGGTAGGAGTCGAATCAGCCGATACAGAATGGTCAAAAGTTAAATAGGCCACATCTCTATGTTATCATAAGCTCATGCAAATTGATCATATACTGTTGGTAATCGTGGGCGTTGCAATAGTCTTGTTGCTACTAGATGTCATCCTTTTCCTCTCCCTTGCAAGAATAACTAGACACTACAACTCCCTCACTAAGGGTATTGACAAAAAAACACTCACCAACGTGCTCCAGGGGATTCAGCAATCACTGGCGACTCATGAGAGATCTATCGAGGGTACGCACAAGGCGCTTAACCATTTGGTCGAGAGTGTCCGTACTCATCTTCACACACCCTCTCTCACACGCTTTAATCCTTTTGGCGACACGGGAGGTGACCAAAGTTTTATCCTAGGGTTACTAGACGGCAACAAAGATGGTATAGTCATTACATCGCTCCACAGTAGAGAAAACACTCGGTTTTATGTAAAATCAGTCAAAGCTGGAGTAGGGATAGAACACCCCCTCTCCTCTGAAGAGGAAAAAGCAATTAATCGAAAGGCTAAGTAGAATATGCAACACCCCATTGTCAAAGCACTCCTAGTTTTTGTTGTTGTTTTTGCGCTCTCAGGTGGTGCTAGCTTTGCCCTTACCAAATATTTGTACGCACCATCATCAGGGGGGGCCGTCACACCCGTCGCCACTCCCTCGATAGGTGGTGGATTAAATATCGATCCCTCTGCTCCCCGCACTGCCGAGTGTCCTATCAACGGTCAAATGTACACCTCCGCCGAAAAATCAGTCTGGGAGTCGCGTCGACCGCTGTATGTTATGATCGAAAACTCGGTTGACTCACGTCCTCAATCAGGTCTTAACTCTGCCGACGTCATCTACGAAGCAGTGGCCGAAGGTGGGATTACTCGTTTTGGAGCAGTCTTTTACTGTGGTGTGGCCGCCCGTGATACTATTGTCGGTCCTGTCCGATCCGCCCGCACGCACTTTATCAACCTGGCTTCTGAATATAACTATCCCCTCTACACCCACGTAGGGGGCGCCAACTGTGGCTCGTCAGATCCCCGTACTTGCACTACAGACAAGCGGGTTCAAGCACTTGAACAGATCAACGCTTACGGTTGGGGAGGTGTCAAGGGCAATGATCTCAACCAGTTCTCAATTGGCTTCCCCACATTTTGGCGGGATTACGAGCGACTTGGGCGTACTGTTGCCACAGAGCATACGATGTATAGTTCCACAGAAAAACTCTGGAAATATGCCGCTGGGCGCGGCTGGACCAACCAAGATCCCTCGCAAAAACTTGAGTGGTCAGACAAATTTGCCCCCTTTACTTTCAAAGATGACGCCACAGAAAAGGGGAGTGTAACTCAAATTTCATTTGGTTTCTGGGAGAGCTATCATGACTTTGATGTAGTCTGGAAATATGATGCAAGCTCCAACGCCTACAAGAGGGAGACCGGCACTGCCCCTCACACTGATCTCAATGATAAATCTCCTCTAAGCGCCAGAGTGGTAGTAGTCCAATTTACCAAGGAGCTTGGACCACTAGATGAACATAAGCACTTACTCTACGAAGTTATCGGCACTGGCAAAGGTATTATCTTCCAGGATGGCACGTCCACCGAAGCTACATGGAGCAAAAAGGACCGCGAGGCCCGCACAGTTTGGACTGATGCCAAAGGCAAAAAAATAGCATTTAACCGAGGCAAGATAGTCTTTCACATTCTCCCACTCGACAACGAAGTGAAATATTAACTAGTATTACATCCTGAGCTTGTCAAAGGATATAGTTTGACTCAATTGATTCCGCACACATATTGTGTACAATTAAGTCATGTCAGCTTTACAAGATTTTATCGTCTCCAAAGTCCGCGTCAAACTTCTTGAAGTGTTCTTGTCTGCCCCACAGGAAATGTTCTACATCAGAGAATTGACAAGGAAGATCGGTGAAGAAATCAACGCCGTCCGTCGAGAACTTATTCATTTGCAATCGGCGGGTATGGTCAAAGATGAGAGGCGCGGCAACCGCATCTACTACACCTTTAACAAATTCTATCTCTTTCACAAAGAACTCATGAGTATGATCGGCAAAACGACTGGGCTAGGGCAGGCGATCACCAAAGCCGCCCCCAAACTGGGAAAAGTCAAGTTTGCCATGATCTCAGGCAGGTTTGTGCGTCACATGCCAAGGGCCAAAGACACAGTTGATCTTCTCCTGGTAGGGGATCTCATCATGCCACAACTTACCGAAATGATCAAAGAACAAGAAGCCAAGCTCTCAAGGGACATCAACTACACGGTCATGACCGAAGCAGAGCTCAGCTATCGCAAAACCCATAATGACCCCTTTATTGGTCGGATTCTCTCTGCCTCGAGAATTATGATAATGGGTGACGAAGAAGAGTTGGTGACATGAATACCAAAATTACGAGAATCGGCAACTCCAAAGGTGTCATTATCCCAAGTCTCGTGATCAAAGCCCTCGCCCTGGAAGAGGGGGATGAGGTCGAGCTTGCCTACGACTCAACAACACAAATCCTTTCAGCACAGTTTCCACGCAGTAAACAACTGAAACTCGTTCCCCCAGGTTCTGACCTTGAAGTAAGTGCCCAACCCGAAGGGAAGATCAGACCCTAACGGATTACCCTGATGTATACTACTTGAATATGAAACTCCGGCGCAATCTCCTCTTTATCATCATAATAACTGCCGTCGCCCTCGTCATCGATGCCCCAAAAAAATTCCCCCTCAACTTCTCTCTATTTGGCCGCGATTTTGCCTTCACCATTTCAAGCCCCACCATTCATATCAGTAGGCCTTTTATCTTTGATCGAGATCTTACCATCAAGCGAGGACTTGATCTCCAGGGTGGTACCGAAGTCACGCTAGCCGCCGACATGTCTGGAGTTACAGTGGGAGATCGGCAAGACGCGCTCGACTCAGCGCGGGAAGTAATTGCCAGGCGGGTCGATCTCTATGGTGTCGCGGAGTCCACAATCAAAACATCGGTGAGCGGCGATAACTATCGTGTCCTCGCGGCCTTGCCAGGCGTGACTAATCCTCAAGAAGCACTCGAACTCATTGGTCAAACTGCCTCCCTCAATTTCGCGGAGATGTCTATCTCAACCGAAGCTGCGACCTTTGACGACTTACAACCCACAGGACTTACCGGCAAAGATCTAAAAAAGTCGAGTGTGGGTTTTGATCCCCAAAATGGCAAGCCCCAGATCAATCTCGAGTTTACGGAAGAGGGCGGACGCAAGTTTGGTGAGATTACCACGAGAAACATAGGCAAACAAGTCTGGATCTTGCTAGACGGCCAGATCCTTACCGATCCCGTTGTACAGCAAGCCATCCTCGATGGCCACGCCGTGATCAACGGAGAATATACGCTCGAACAAGCCAAAAATTTAGTGATTACTTTAAATGCAGGTGCCCTCCCTGTCCCCATTAGTATCATCAAACAACAAAATATTGCCCCCACCTTGGGAGAGGCTAGTGTAGAGAGTAGTCTGCGCGCGGGGGCAGTTGGCCTAGCTCTTGTGGCTCTGTTTATGATTCTCAATTACGGTTGGTTGGGCGTAATAGCTGTCATTGGTCTAGTCATCTATGGTCTCTTAACGCTTGCAGTCTACAAACTGGTCCCCATCACTGTGACACTTCCTGGTCTAGCCGGCTTCATTCTCTCTATAGGGATGGCTGTTGATAGCAACATTCTCATTTTTGAACGGATGAAAGAAGAGATGCGTAAGGGTAACGAGTGGAGCAGGAGTATGGAGCTAGGTTTTGGACGTGCCTGGGATGCTATCAAAGATGCTAATATTGCGACCCTTATTACTACGTTTGTTCTCTTCAATCCCTTTGACTGGACCTTCCTCAACTCCTCAGGGCTCGTACGTGGCTTTGCCCTCACGCTCTTTCTAGGGATTTGTATCTCGCTCTTCACTGGAATATTTGTTACACGTAATTTACTGCGCGCTCTGACTGCACCTGCGAACAAAGGGTCTGACCTTAAAGGAAGTGCCCAACCCGCAGACTCAAAGGCGAGAAGGTCAGACCCTTTGGGTACTACCAAAAGGAGGCTCCCATGAATAAACAACTCGCCATTCTCCAACCAATGAAATACTGGTGGCTCTACTTTGTCATCTCTCTCTGTGTGATCATCCCTGGGACCTATTCGCTCATTCGGCATGGCCTCAAGCCTTCTATAGATTTTACCGGTGGTACTACAATTGTCTGGGATCTAGCTACCGAGGAATCCCTCTTGAGAGACACTGCACAAGAGCACAAGATCGAGATCCGCGCCCTCTCGCGTATTGGCAATACTTGGACTATCTCAACGGTCCCGCTTGAGTCCGCATCCTACCAGACATTCAAAGCGGCGTTTGCAAACGCCAAGGAGCTATCCCTAGATACCGTGGGTCCTGCGTTAGGGGCGGAGCTCATCACAAAAACACTCTACGCAGTCGCGCTTTCTGCCTCGCTGATCTTGCTCTACGTCGCCTATCGGTTCAAAAATATCAAGTTTGGAGTCTCGGCTATCCTAGCCATGCTCCACGACACACTCGTCTTGCTGGGCGTATTTAGTTTGCTCGGACACTATCGCGGGGTTGAGGTGGACACCCTTTTTGTCACGGCGCTCCTGACAATCTTGAGTTTCTCCGTGCACGACACTATCGTCGTCTACGACCGCATTAGAGAGCTGAACAAAAAACACGGATACCTGGATTTTGCCGATATCGTCAACCGCGCAGTGGTCGAGACCATGGGTCGCAGTCTCAATAACTCACTCACTATTATCTTTATGCTCTTATCCATGTATCTCTTGGGTGGAGACACGACCCGATGGTTTATTTTCGCGCTCCTCATCGGCACTATTTCCGGGACCTACAGCTCCACCTTTACCGCCGCACCACTCTTGATTTTGTGGGAAAAAGTGGCTAAAAAACGCCTTGGGTAGGCATAAGCCAGATTCTGTTTTTAAGACGATCATTTCTCTAATGCCCGCAATCTTCGGGACTCAGATGTGCGTCTGTCTTTGTCGTCCCATTCGTCGGTTGCAGCGGGGAGGATTGCCCGTTTCACTCCCACTAAAGGGATTCGTCACTGTTGCTCTAAACTAGCGGTTACCCGTGATAGCTTACGCTACCCACCCTGCACTCTGCTGTCTGGACTTTCCTGACTCACCTTGCGGCTCGCCCGATCATCCACCTACCCAAGGCAGGAGAATTATAACATTCCGATGTATAATTTCCTCATGCCTAGATTCTAATTGTAAGTGCAACTCGTGGACGTACTCCTTTTTGTAATAACGA
>CAZGNX010000037.1:0-7448 GCA_964527065.1 uncultured Pseudomonadales bacterium | reverse complement strand
AGTGATGAGTTTTGAGAGAGTTCATGTAGACCCATTTACAATTATCAGTGAAGAGTGGCATGTTGGACGTGGCAAGGCACCGGCGACTTGGTTTAGCAAAAGATTTCCACTCAAAAAGCAAAAATCAGATGAAGGGTGCAGCAAAGTGATGGCTCGGGTTGCATACCTCCTCAATAAATGTCGACAAATTGAGGAAGATCAAGTCGACGATTACATGGATGTTGGAAAGGAAGGCATAGACCCTAAACCCCTCGCTCGAGGATTACGTCGGATGGGGATAGATTGCGAGGAGTATTTAGGAGCAAAAACTGACGATTTGATCAGAGTATTGTCAGATGGTAGTACTGTTGCAATTCTTGATATTCAAGCACCATGGTCAAGAAAAGAAGCGGTTGACACTGAGGCTGCAGGTCATTATGTCATGGCGTATCATGCTGATGAGGAGTATATCTATTTTTATGATAGCTGAAACGACGCGCGATTCGGCAAGATTAAGATCAAAAATTTGCAGACTATCTGGCATGATAAACTAATCCGTAGTAGCCGTAGAATCATTGAAGGCTGGATGTTGGTGGTGAAGGTGTGCGAGCAATTTCCTGGCCAGAAGATGTCGTTTGATCCTCTGGGCGAGCGCGAACAATTCTGGTAATATCAAGGGATGACAAAGCTCGTAAGTCCCATAGAAAATTGGCCTAAGTTATATCACGATATTTTGAAAGTTAAGGATCCTAGCAACCACGTGGGGATCTGTACGCTCTGGACGGAGCGCGAGATTGTGGAGCGGATCGTGGACAAACTCCCCTACAACGTGATAGGGAATCTCTACAGCGCTCAGGGGATCAATGCGATGATGCGCAACGTGTTCGCCAACCCCAACATCCGCACGATTGTGATCTGGGGGAGCGAGATGTCGCTCTCGGGCCACTCGCTCCTGATGTTTATGAAGTTTGGGGTTGATGAGAAGCGCAAGATCATCAAGGGACGTGGCGAGATAGAAGCTGAGATCCCCGACAGTGCGATCAAAACATTTCGTGAGAGTATCGAGATCGTTGATCTGCGTGGGCGTACCAAAGATCAGCTGATTGAGAAAATGGCCGAACTGTCCAAGGTCAAAAAAGAGCCCTTTAGTGCCAAGGTTATCGAATTCCCCAAGAGCGAGCCCAAGGTCGAGGTACTACCCTCGGAACAGACTGGCTTCTACGTCCACGGCAAGACCGTGGCGCAAACCTGGCTCAAACTGCTGAATGAGATTTACAAGTACGGCCGACCCAAACATACCCGCTACAGCAAAGACAATGAACTCAAAGAAATATTAAACCTCACGGCCGTGATTGATGACGAGGATCCAACCAACATTTATTTTCCTGAGTATCTGCCGTTTGAGCGGGGTGAGCTTGAGGCATATTACGCCGAGATTATGACCGACCGCGAGGTGCCGGGGGTGGCGTATAACTACGGGCGGCGCATGCGGCAGCACTTTGGGGTAGACCAGATTCAAATGATGAAAGAACTGCTCAAGAATCGGCCTGACAGCAAAAAAATGATTGCGATTACGACCGACCCCAAACTGGACTGGTCCAATGCGAACAAAGGTGACACGCCGTGCCTCGTGATGATCATTGGCAGCGTGCAGGACTCTAAGTTTTATCTGACCTGCCATTTCCGCTCACAAGACATGGTGCATGGGTGGCCGCGCAATACCTTTGCACTGCGCAAACTGCAAAAGGATATAGCTGACTACGGAGGTTACCCCATGGGGGCGCTCACCATGATCACGCACTCGGCCCATATGTACGGGGACGACTTCTCCCTCGTGGAGAATCTACTTATGGATCACTATGAAAAAGAGCTCGGCTACACTCCCGCCGTCCACTTTGACTTTGATAAGCGCGCAAACTTTGTGGTAGAAGTGATTGATGTTGCTGAGGCGCAGATGTGGGAAGGATGGAAGACTAGATATGAAAAACAGGCAGTGCCTATGGCTGTCACAGTTGAGCTCAAGCGGATGCCCAAGCAAGCCAAAAAATTGGTGCGTTGTACACTGTATGAACCGGGAGGAGGCCCCGCACTTAAAGTGTTTGAGGGTAGGACTGCACAGGAGGTGGCATGGCAAATCTCGGATTGGGGATTTGTCAAAGATACTGGTCACGCCATGTATGTGGGTACCGAGCTCCAGCGCGCCGAGGAGGCGATTGCGCGAGGTGAGTCGTATCACCAGGATCCAGCCTAGTGATGTATTTTGATCTACTTAGGGGATCAACCCCTAAGTATCGTGATCAAGCATTGAACCTTTAAGTGTAGCGATTTCATCGCTCACTTGGTCATCTTCGACAAACTCCTTATACGGCGTGTGATGATTTTCTTTTGAAAAATATTCAATGATTTCTTGAGGGTGAATCCAGTTTTGGCGTACGAATCCCAGGTAATTGCGGTAGCTTGAATAGGGATATTCAACTAGATTTGTTGAGGAGAATCCAGGCAAAGATAACGGATTACGATGAATATATTTGCTGAGGTAGAGGTATTGGAGTTCATTACCAATGTAGGCGGCTTTATATATTCCTTGGAATAATGGTCCAACACGTTTGTATCGTTTGTTGAAGTACATAGAATAGCGAGTTGAAAGTGAGCGCATAAAATGATTCATCGCCGTAGCATCTTTCTGTTTCAAATAGAGATGAAAGTGGTTGGGCATAAGACAGTAAGCGAGAACTTGAATTTGTTTTGCGTGATTATGTAGTTGTTGGGAGGGGAAAGACTTAGGGGTTGATCCCCTAAGTGGTGCAGTGAGGTAGAACTGAAGGTAAGAAAGAAAGACTTTATAGTCCTTGTCATCCAGAAATATGACACGTTTCTCTACACCGCGGTTATATACGTGGTAGTAGCCATTTTCTACATAAGTCTTGATGCTGTTTTTCCCTGGCATAGTTTGATACACTTAGGGGTTGATCCCCTAAGTATGGTATAGTGGAAAATATGGGGAAAGTCAATCGAAAAGCCAAACAATTTGTGGGAATTAAGGCAGTTGGATTTGATGTGGACGGGACGCTGTATCATGCACCGCCGGAAATGAGCACGGCAGTCTCGAAACTCTTGATCGCCGAGGCCGCTGAGGCGCTCTCTCAAGACTCTGATGAACTGACCGAGGAGTTTTTGCGTCGGAGAGAGGAATATCGTAGCAGTACCCTGACCCTCAACTCGTTTGGGCTCGACGGTGAGGCGATTTTTCAGAAAATATGGGATACCATAGCCATAGAAAAGTATGTTGCCAAAGACACTAGACTGCTAGGTGTGATGGCCGAGCTCAAGCAAAAATACCGCTTGTTTATCATCAGTAATGGGACGGGCAGACAAGTGGAGCGAATGCTCACACACCTGGGATTGAACTACCGCGATTTTGACCCGCGGATCTACTGCTATGACCAGGGTTGGGTCAAGCCAGAGCCGGCGCCGTTTCTCTCAGTGATCGAATCGCTTGAACTGACACCAGAGGAGATTGTCTACGTGGGAGATAGAGAGAATGTCGACGTTGTGGGGGCGCAGGCAGTGGGGATGAAGGCCGTGTATGTGGGAGGTATGAGTGAGATGGCGGATGCCTCAGTTGAGTCGGTTTATGATATTGTGAGTATCTTGTAGACATATTAGGTGTGCAGTACGATAGACGAGCGATGAAAGTTTATTTTGCGGCGGCTGTTTCACTTGATCGGACCATGCTCCCAGTCTACCGCCAAATTGTGGCAGAGATTAAGAGACTCGGACATAGTCTCGTCAACGAGCATATCGTCGACCCTGATATGCCCGTGGGTGATAACCTCTCAGCCTCGGCGCTCTATAAGCGTGAGACGATTCTGATAGATAAATCCGAGGCGATGATAGCTGATGTGACCATGCCCTCATGGGGCACTGCCTTCCTCATGGAGCACGCTATCTCAACCGACAAGCCGGCGCTGGCCCTCTACTACAAGGACGCCGACAAACCGCTACCCATGATGATTGAGGGGCACCCTGAGGTATATGTTGCCCACTACACCAAGTCCAACATCCGTACAGTCCTTAAGAAAAATCTAGACTATTTTGTTGTGATGGCGAAACGTAAGGGAAAACTGGTAGTGATTGACGGGACGGACGGATCGGGTAAGGGGACTCAGACCCAGCTCCTCTTAGATCATCTCGAAAAGAAGCAGGTAGATTACAAATATATCGACTTTCCACGTTACTACACATCATTCCATGGCAAGATGGTGGGAAGATATTTGGCCGGCGAGTTCGGGAGTATGGAGTCAGCCTCGCCTTACCTCTCTTCATTGTTTTATGCAATGGATCGGCTCACTGCGCGGGATGAGATTGTTGACTGGTTAGAGGAGGGCAATCTCGTGATAGCGAATCGCTACACAACCTCGTCCATGGCCTTCCAGACTGCACGGGTAGAAAAGGACAAGCAGGAAGAATTCTTGAAATGGATCTATGCGATGGAATACAAGGAACACAAATTACCCAAAGAAGACTTGGTGATCTTTTTGTATGTACCAGTTGAGGTTTCACAGAAACTGATTGAACGAAAGGATAAGCGGGAGTACACGAAGGGTAAGGCCAAAGATATGCATGAGGCAAACGTGGAGTATCAACAGAAAGTCTTAAAGCTCTATCTTGATTTGGCCAAAAAATACAAGCATTGGGAGGTGATTGAATGCGTCGACCATCAAGGCAAGCTATACTCAGTTGAGGTGATTCACAAAAAGATCATGGCAGTACTGAAGGCAAAGGGGATTTTGGGATGAAGAAAGGCAAACTGACAGCCGTCTATGGCCCGATGTTTTCTGGTAAGACAACCTACCTGATCAGTCAATTTGATAAGGGGAGTGGGGCTGTTGTGTTTAAACCTGACCTTGATGCACGTTTTACCAAGCGACCGGTTGTGGTGTCTCATGACCAAGTCGAGATCCCGGCGGTGCTCGTGAACCATATGCTACCTCAAGAGATGAGTTTGCTCGTGGGGGATCTCGTGACCGTGATGATAGATGAGGTAAACTTTTTTACTGATGAGCTGATTCCTGTCATCAGGCGGTTCTTGCGTGAAGGGAGAGACGTCTATGTGGCCGGACTTTCGTATGACTCGGAGAGACTGAGCTGGGAGCCAATGGCTACTCTGATTGCGATGGCAGATGAAAAGATGGAGTTAACTGCCAGGTGTGATGGGAAAGGGTGTACAGCACCGGCGATTTGGTCGTATCGCAAACTACCCAAGGAGGCGAGAGTGAAGGTGGCGGGGGCGGATGAGTATGGGGCAGCGTGTGAGGAACATTACGATCAGCTGCATCACAACCCGAAGAGGAAGAAGTAGCTTAGATGTGATCGTTCGATCCGACATATTTTGGTTTGTGTGACGGTCTTGGTTTCAAGCCAGGATCCACTACACTGCACCAAAACAGTCGAATCTGCACGACGCAATTTATATTTTTGCACGAAAATCTCGTCACCCAAATTTTCAGTGTGAATTGAGGTAGTATTGTTGTATGAAATATTGGGAGGTGTGGAAGAGGCGGAGAGAGAAAAAGTACAAGATTCTCTACAAGCGCGGGCCATCCAATCTGGCTCTCTTGTTTGCGGGTATGGCTATCGCCACCTGGCTCATTTTTGTCCTGCTCTCGAGCTATCCAATCGCTGCCACCCTGTATTATTCACTGTTCCCCTCGACCTCAGCTGAGATCTCGCAAGGTTTGGCGGCCACCGCGCAAGCGAGTGAGCCCTCGGCTAGGGTAGTGCCTGACGAAGAGATCGTGCCGGTTGACCCTACGCTGCCCCAAGGTCACTACCTGAGCATCCCTCGCCTGGGGATAGATACCACTATGCTAGAGGCAGGGACGGCGGATTATGAGTCGGCACTGCGACAAGGGGTCTGGCGAGTAAGCGACTTTGCCAAACCGGGAGAGGGCGGGAGGCCCATGATCTTGGCGGCGCATCGGTTTGGCTATCTCGAGTGGACTCAAGAGTACCGGCAGAAAAACTCGTTCTACAATCTGCCAAAGCTAAAACCTGGAGACCAGATTGAGATCGTGTGGGACCAGCGCAGGTATAGCTATGAGATAGAGCGGGTAGGGGAGGGTACGGCGATTGAGGACTACTCGAGTGATCTCATCCTTTATACGTGTAAGTTCCTCGTTTCTCCGTTGCGGTATTTTGTGTATGCTCGACTTATCCTATAACACTTGACAAATGGATCTGGTGAGGTATAATTCCGCCTATGAAAAGACTTATAGCGCTCGTCGCAATGCTTGTTATTTTTGCCACTCCGGTTTCGGCCGAGACGGTGCGGACTTGTTCCTCAGTCTATGGAGGCGGGGAAGTGTGTGGTGAGACGACCTCAAATGTCACCGTTGAGCACAAGGTAGTTGAGACTGCTGCAGGTGATAATCAAATGATCAAGATGTTACTGAGTGTCGCTGGAGCTGCAGTACTCGCTACAGCTCTTTATAAGTTAACCTACAAATCCTACATCCTCGGATAAACCAATTCCCATCCTTAACGGCTTTGCCCTGAGCCACCAATCATTGACTTAGGGCAAAACCACTAAGCAAATGATTGTGCACTTTGAAAAGTTAATAGGATGGTACTACTTCAGTTGGATCTTTGATTTCGAAGGTCTTGAAACGGTGATGGACTTGTTGCTGGAGCTTTGGCACGTCATCACCAAGATATTGATGTAACATTTGATGCGCTGTATCGTTCTCGTCTTTTTTGTTGATAGCCGCAAGTATCTCCACTTTGTCCCCAATCATGTCTTGACGTAATTTCGTCAGATCATCTTTGGTGGCGTAATTCGCTAGTTTATTATCGAGATCTGATTTAGTCGCGAAATGATGCTTCATTTCTTCTACTAACAAATCAATATCTGCTTGAGCAAGAGATCTTTTGTTTGGAGTCATACATGTATTAGAGCATTTTGGGTATGGGCAGTCAATTTTAGGTATGTGTCCCCGCCATGGCGGGGGTGAATACCTAAGATTTGACTTTGGGAATCTGGGTTGCAGGGCAGCTTGACTGCCCACAAGGCTTTCAAGCTTGTAACCCAGATTCTTGGAGTTATATCCAAGCCGTATTGATGATTCGATCATCGATACAAGGCTCGAGTGATTAGATCATGCCGTAGCGGCAGAAGTCTGAGAATGAGAGCAGTTCTTTGAAAATTAAATAAACTGTTGGATATCACTTTTTGTTAAGAGAGTGGAGTGCTGGGTGTTTTGGGTTAAAGCATAACTTGGGCTGTGTTTGAAGCCGATATAAGTTATCTTTTTGCCCATACTTTGCGCGCCATCGATAGCAGGTAGCAGATCGGAGTCAGAACTAACGACAAAAGCCTGGTCGTATTTGTCCTGGCAGGCGCCGAGGATGAGATCGGTCGCCAATTTGACATCGACACCTTTTTCTTTGTAAACACCGTCGGGTGAGCG
>CAZGNX010000036.1:0-7632 GCA_964527065.1 uncultured Pseudomonadales bacterium | reverse complement strand
AGTATGCGCCTAGGTGCCTATGACTGTGTCCTCAAAGAGGGTAGTCTAGCTGCCAAGATCTACCATACAACCAAAATTTCAGAGCGCCACCGCCACCGCTATGAGTTTAACAATGCGTATCGCAAGCCTCTTGAGGACAAAGGCTTTATCGTCTCCGGCACCTCCCCCGACGACTTTTTTGTCGAGATGATCGAGCTACCCCAGGACGCCCACCCCTTCTTCCTCGCCACCCAAGCCCATCCCGAATACAAGTCCCGCCCCCTGACTCCTCACCCTGTCTTCTTGGCATTTCTACAAGCCATGTTATAATTCACACCTATGGCCAACAGTATTACCCACAAAGATGTTACATTTCACGTCGGCGACACCGTGCGTGTCCACCAGACGATCACTGAGGGCGACAAATCCCGTATCCAGATCTTCGAGGGTGTCGTGATCGCCATTCATGCCAAGGACGACCCCACCTTCGTAGTGCGCAAAATTGCCACAGGCGAGATCGGGGTAGAAAAAATCTTTCCGCTCAATGCACCAGTTGTCGAGAAAGTAGAAGTCAAAAAAACTAGTTTCACCCGCCGCGCCAAACTCTATTACCTGAGAGGTCGCTTAGGCAAAGCCGCAACCAACATACGGGTAGCCAAGACCAAATAATTATTCCCAATTCCAGCATTAACTGCTAAAATAATACCTATGGGGCCTATAGCTCAGCCTGGTTAGAGCACCTGCCTTTTAAGCAGGGTGTCCTGGGTCCGAATCCCAGTGGGCCCACAAAATAGTTAACCCTTAGCTTGCCGAAGGGGCCCTATCGTCCAGTGGTTAGGACACCTGGTTTTCATCCAGGTAACTAGAGTTCGATTCTCTATAGGGTCACAAAAATTGACGAACTAGCCATTCACCTGTTATCATAGAATACCGTATGGCACCATTACACATCTCGATTTCAGCCGAGCCGCTATTTGCTGTGGCTGGAGTAACTATCACGAACTCTATTCTTACCACTTGGATTGTCATTGCTCTCTTGAGCTTACTTGCCATAGTACTCAATCGTCGTCTCGTTGGTGATGCACGCCCCACACGTCTCCAATCAGCCATCGAATTCCTAGTCGAAAATATTCAGCATTTCATAGAGAGCATCGCAGGGCCAGTCAAAGCCAAGCTCTACTTCCCCCTGATCGCCACACTCTTTTTCTTCATTCTCTTCTCCAACTGGTCCGGGCTGATTCCCGGTGCTGGTACAATCGGCCAGACCGTCATGCTCCACGGTGAGTCTACGTTCGTTCCCTACTTTAGAGCCCCCACGGCCGATCTCAATACGACACTGGCCCTCGCCCTCATCACGATGGTGATGGTGCAAGTGTACGGCTTCCGTTTCCTGGGACTTGGGTATATGAAAAAATTTGTTGACGTGCGCAACCCCATCAACTTTTTCGTGGGATTGCTCGAGTTACTATCAGAATTTTCCAAAGTTATCTCTTTTGCCTTTCGTCTCTTTGGCAATATCATTGCCGGCGAAATTCTCCTACTAGTCATGGCGTTTCTGTTGCCTTACCTCGGTCCCACGCCTTTTCTAGGGCTCGAAATTTTTGTCGGCTTCATTCAGGCTCTCGTCTTTATGATGCTCACAACCGTCTTCTGCAATATGGCCACAATCGGTCATAGTGAAGATCATAGCGAACATAACAAATAGGTGATTTATTTATATACTACCCCTCAAAAGGGAAAAGTTAAGGAGCATATATGGCAGAAGCGCAACAAGTAATCCAAGCCGCAAGTGCGGTAGACTTAAATGGTTTGTCCGTGGCTTTAGCTATCGGCCTTGGCGCCATCGGACCCGGGCTTGGTATCGGATTAATCGGCAGCAAAGGTCTAGAAGCCATTGGTCGCAACCCCGAAGCCAGTGCCAAGATCCAAACCAATATGGTCTTGGGTTTTGCCTTTGCTGAGGCCATCGCCATCTACGCGCTGGTCGTTGCGCTTATTCTCAAATTTGTCTAAGGAGGCTCATGGAAATTGACGTTAAGCAAATTCTCGTCCAGGCACTCAACTTTGGTGTATTATTCTTTATTCTTGCCAAGTTTCTGTTTCGGCCGATTTTAGACATTCTTGATAAGCGCTCGCGCAAAATAGAGGAAGGGCTAGCGCTCTCAGAGAGCAACAAAAAAGCGCAAGAACAAATCGAAGTCAAAAGTCAAAAAATTCTCGAAAAAGCTGAGCAAAAAGGCGCCCAGCTCATCGAAAAAGCTAGGTTTGAGAGCAAAGAGCTGGGTAAGCAACTCCTCGAAACTGCCAAGCTTGAATCAGAGAAGCTCATCAGCAAGCAGCGCGCCTCCTTCCTTGAGCACATGCAAGATGAGGAGCGCCAGTTTAAAAGTCGTGTGACTGATCTGGTCGTGAGCACCACGCAAAAAATCTTGAGCGACTCACTCTCTCCCCAAGAGGTTAAGCTCATTACCAAAAAAGAAATCGTCAAACTAGGCAAAGCCAAATGAAAGATCCACAAGCACAAAAACTAGCCAGCATGCTCTTGGACTATCTGCGCTCTACAAGTCAGGGAACCTTGCCACCCAATTTGGTCAAAGATTTACGTCTGGCCGCTGGACAGGACGACAAACAAAATAGTGTCGTTATCACTTCGGCGCTTCCCCTTGATGAAAGTGACAAAAAAAAGCTAGTTGCTTATGTCAAGACTGTGGTTGCTGACCTACCCAAGATCGAATACAAGCTCAATCCTGGGCTCATTGCCGGCTTTACCCTACGCATTGGGGACGAGCTGATCGATACCTCAGTCGCCAGCAAGCTAGCCGCGCTCAAACAACACTTAGCCATCAATTAAATATAGCGAAAGGTAATCACACTATGGTCAAAGTCAAACTCAGCGCACGTGGAGTCGAAAGTGAGCTCATTGATCGTCTCAACAGCCTCGTTGTAACCACCGATGTCAAAAACGTTGGTTCGATCGAAAAAATCGGCGATGGAATTGCCGCACTCAGTGGACTCTCAAATGCCAAATTAGGCGAAGTACTTGAGTTCCCTGGCGGAACCAAAGGCCTCGTTCTCAATTTGCAGACGAGTCAAGTAGGAGCCATTCTCTTGGGTGACTATACGCATCTTAAAGAAGGTGATGAAGCCAAGTTAACCGGCCAAGTGCTTGAGGTGCCGGTGGGACCAGAATTACTAGGTCGGACCGTTAATGCCCTGGGCAGTGCTCTCGATGGTCTCTCGCCAATCAAAACCAAAAATCGCTTACCGCTAGAAAATGTTGCTCCAGGTGTCATTGTGCGCTCTGGTGTCAATACTCCACTACAAACCGGTGTACTGGCGATCGACGCTATGATCCCAGTGGGACGAGGTCAGCGCGAGCTCATCATTGGGGACAGAGGCACCGGCAAGTCAGCTATCCCCCTCACGACCATCATCAATCAAAAAAATGAAAACATGCTGTGTATCTACGTAGCCATTGGCCAAAAACGCTCCTACATCGCCCAGTTTATCGAGACACTCCAAAAACATGACGCCATGGACTACACGATTGTCGTAGCTGCCTCTGCCTCCGATCCTGCCAGTATGCAGTACTTAGCTCCCTATGCCGCAACTGCGATGGGCGAGTATTTTGCCCAAAACGGCCAGGATGCGCTCATTATTTATGATGATCTCTCCAAGCACGCCTGGGCCTATCGTGAGCTCTCACTCTTGCTTCGTCGTCCCTCGGGCCGAGAAGCCTATCCAGGCGATGTTTTCTATCTCCATTCACGCCTCCTTGAGCGCTCGCTCAAATACAATGAGGACAATGGCGGCGGCTCCCTGACTGCCTTACCTATCATCGAAACCCAAGCCGGAGACGTTTCCTCCTATATTCCCACCAACGTCATCAGCATCACTGACGGCCAAATTTATCTCGAGGCAGATTTGTTCTACTCCGGATTTCGTCCCGCTGTCAACGTCGGTCTTTCCGTCTCTCGCGTCGGCTCCGCCGCACAAATCAAAGCTATGAAACAAGTAGCCGGCAAACTACGCCTCGAGCTTGCCCAATATAGGGAATTGGCTGCCTTTTCTCAGTTTAGCTCTGACCTGGATCCCAAAACCAAAGCCCAACTCGACCGTGGCAAGCGGGTCAACGAAATCCTCAAGCAAGGATGGGACAAACCACTCCCCGTCACACACCAAGTCATGCTCATTTGGGCGACGACCGAAGGTTACGCGGACCAAGTCAAATTTGAGGCAGTTGAAACCTGGAAAAATCGACTTATTGACTTTTGCTCCTCTGAAGGCAACCAAGTAGCCCTAACCATCAAAGAAGAAAAAATGATCAGCGAGGCAACCGCCAAGGAGCTGCATCGACTCATTGCTAGATTCAACAAAGGACAATCTGACATTATGATAACGGGGAGCAAAATAGCAGGGGAGTAGGGAGTATGAGCAACCTCATCGGCATCAGGCGTCGCATCAAATCCGCCAAAAACATTTCCAAGATTACGAAGGCTATGGAAATGGTTGCCGCCAGCAAAATGCGCAAAGCCCAAGAAGTTACTCTCGCCGCCAGGCCCTATGCACAGCGGCTCGACGAAATCATTGGCAACATTGGCACAATCATCAAAACCTACGACCATCCACTCCTTACCCAGCGAGAGGTCGTCAAAAAGATTGGTGTACTCGTCGTCAGCACCAATCGCGGGCTCTGTGGGAGCCTCAATACCAATCTGTTTCGCGAAATTACACTCTGGAAAGGACGTCTGACTGGCAATCCCCACGTTAGCTTTATCACTGCCGGGCGCCGGGCCCACAGTTTTATTACTCGCACCAAGCAAGATCTTACCGCCGAATTTGGTGATATCCCCGAATCTCCCACATTCGAGAGTGTACGCCCAATCGCCAAGATGCTCATGGAGGGATATCTTGCCGGTGAGTACGATCAAGTCATGGTTGTCTATACACGTTTTGTCTCGACACTCGAACAAGAGACAGTACTCAAGCAAATCCTTCCTTCTCAATCAACCGGAGATATCAAAGTGGATAGCACGCAGGAGTATCTCTTTGAACCAAGTGCCTCGAGTATTCTGAACTGGGTGATCCCTTATCGCATCGAGCTCATTCTCTATCAAATCTTCCTCGACGCTCGCGCCTCTGAGCACTCTGCCCGCATGGTCGCAATGAAAAACGCCCATGACAACGCCAAAGATTTGATCAGTGGCCTAACCATCGACTACAATCGTGAGCGACAGGCGTTAGTCACCAATGAACTATTAGACGTTACAACAGCGCGAGCCGCTTTGGGGGAGTAAAGTATGCAAAATATGGGTACCATTACACAAATTGTCTCTGTCGTCATCGACATTCACTTCCCCACCTCGCTACCTGGCATTTACAACGCCTTGACTGTCGAGCGTGAAGACGGCACTACGCTCGTTCTAGAAGTACAGCAAAGTCTAGGGAGCAACATGGTGCGCGCAATCGCCATGGGCTCTACCGTGGGGCTCAAGCGCGGTATGGAGGTAGTTGATACAGGTAGTCCTATCACTATTCCTGTAGGGCCAGAATGCCTTGGCCGCATTTTTAATGTACTAGGTGAACCTATTGACAACAAGGGACCTGTCAAAACCAAGCTGTCAGCTCCCATACACAAAAGCGCCCCCAAGCTCACCGAGCAGGAATCATCCCCTCAGATTCTTGAAACTGGTATCAAAGTTATCGACCTGATTGCCCCCTTTGCCAAAGGTGGCAAGGTGGCTGCTTTTGGTGGAGCAGGGACTGGCAAAACCGTCATCATTCAAGAGCTAATCCGCAATATCGCCGAAGAGCACTCCGGTCACTCAGTTTTCGCGGGCGTTGGCGAGCGCACGAGAGAAGGCAACGACCTCTATCACGAGATGAAAGAATCGGGAGTGCTCAAAAACACCATCATGACGTTTGGTCAAATGAACGAGCCCCCCGGCTCTCGCTTGCGGGTAGCCTTAACTGGCTTGACATTCGCCGAGTATTTCCGCGATGAAAAAGGGGAAGATGTCTTGCTCTTTATCGACAATATTTTCCGCTTTTCTCAGGCCGGAAGCGAGGTGTCCGCGCTACTCGGTCGCATTCCTTCAGCTGTTGGTTACCAACCTACCCTCGCCTCAGAAATGGCTGCCCTGCAAGAGCGCATCACTTCGACCAAAAAAGGCTCAATTACTTCTTTCCAGGCAGTCTACGTCCCCGCCGACGACTATACCGATCCCGCTCCTGCCACTACGTTTGCGCACCTCGACTCGACAATCGCCTTAGAGCGAGCGCTCGTAGAGCAAGGTCTATATCCCGCGGTCGATCCTCTTATTTCTAACTCTAAGATGCTTACCCCAGAAAATGTTGGCCTCGAGCACTACCGCGTCGCCCGCGACGTCCAAAAAGTTCTCCAGCGCTATAAAGACTTGCAAGATATTATTGCCATCCTTGGTATCGACGAGCTCTCTGACGAAGACAAGCAAACAGTCGCGCGTGCCCGCAAAATTCAGAGATTTTTGACTCAACCGTTCTTTGTCGCTGAGCAATTTACGAGTGTTCCAGGTCAGTACGTCAAAATCGAGGACACCATCAAAGGATTTCGTCTGATCCTAGACGGCAAATACGATCATGTCCCCGAGCAAGCGTTCTACATGAAAGGCAGTATCGAGTCAGTAAAGGAATAGCAGCATGGCCGCCAAAACACTGACGCTCGAAGTTATCACCCAAGAGAGGCGTATTCTAGAGGTGCCTGCCGACCAGGTAACGGTCATGACTAGTACAGGGGAACTCACGATTCTTCCAGGCCATATAAGTTTGTTCTCTCGACTCTCACCAGGTATTCTCCGCTACACCCACGACAAAAAGGAAAATTTTCTCGCGGTTTTTGGAGGATTTATGGATGTCTCTGTCGCAGATCGTGTAACCATTTTAGCTGACGCCGCCGATAGAGCCGAAGATCTAGATATCGCGAGCGTCGAAGCCGCCAAGGCCAAAGCCGAGAAAACGCTCGAGGGACAATTTGAGGCTCCAGAAGACTTTGTGCGGGCTGAGACCGCGCTCCGCCTCACCAATCTACGCCTCAAAGCAGCCCGTCTCAATCGCAGTGGTGCTATCCAAAAACAACTTTAGGATTTGCCTTTCGTTCGGTAAATAGCTAGGATAGACTAATGACCAGAGTTCTTGGTATCGATCCAGGCACCCATCGCCTTGGGTGGGCCGTAATCGACGGCACACCGCAAAAACCCACCCTCATCGCCTGCGACTGTCTCGAGTTCTCTAAACATACCCAATCTGTTGAGTATCTACCCGCCATCCAAACACAAACTGAAGCCCTCTTACTCAAATACAATCCTGACAAAATCGGCATCGAAGCACTCTTTATGCAAAAAAATCTCAAAACTGGCATGCTGGTCGCCGAGGTTCGCGGCGTGATCCTCTATACCTTTGCCAAGCTTGGCTACACTTGGAGCGAATTCTCCCCCAACGTCATCAAATCAAGTGTGGCTGGCGCAGGGAACGCTGGCAAGCGCGAAGTTCAACGTATGGTAGGATTACTCTTGAGTATCGACACAAAACAACTATTAGACGACGTGACGGATGCCATGGCTGTGGCTCTTGCCACTCAGGCTAACAAACTATGATTGTACTTCTCACAGGTACCAT
>CAZGNX010000035.1:0-8098 GCA_964527065.1 uncultured Pseudomonadales bacterium | reverse complement strand
CTTCCGCCGTCAGATCCTCAATCGCTTGATCGGCGGAGAACAATGGCTCGTAGGGCTTGAGAAATTTGTCAAACCCGGCGATATCATCCACACCGCCGAGACCTATACTCCCTATACTCATCAAGCTGTTCAGCTACGCAAGCGGGGAGTAATCAACAAGGTGATCTGCACCTGTTGGGAGACCATCCCCCATAACAATGAAAAATTTACACGCCTTCGGCAGTGGAAACAAGAGGCGTATCAGTATGTCGACTGTTTTCACACGCCCACCAAAAGGGCAAAACAGGCGCTCGTCGCCGAGGGTGTCCACCCCACGCGTATCAAGGTGATACCTTATGGTATCGACCTCAACCGTTTCACTCCGCGCCTCCACGCACCACACAAGCGTCCCCTCGTCCTCACTGTCGCAAGACTAGAGTTCGAGAAGGGTATGCAGGATTTAGAACTAGTGGCCAAGACTCTCCCTAAATTTGACTTTCTCGTTGTCGGGAAGGGGAGCTATATACCTATTGGAGACAATATTAGCGTAACTAGTGTCCCCTACAGTCAAATCCACCATGTCTATCAAAGAGCTGATCTCTTTTTCCTCCCCTCACGCGCGACCTCCACCTGGGAAGAACAGTATGGAATGGTGTTGATTGAGGCAATGGCTTGTGGACTACCTATTGTCACGACACGTACTGGCGCTATACCCGAGGTGGTTGGCCAAGCTGGCATGCTAGAGCAACCAGGTGATAGTGACTCTATGGCGCAGACAATCAGAGGCATTCTTACAAAGAACTCTCTACATAAGCGACTATCACTGGCAGGGATCAAGCGGGCACAATCACTTTATGATCACCAAAAAGTGAGCAAACAACTGGCCGAGCTCTACCGCTAGACTCTCAAGTTTAAACAGAAGGGATCATCAATTCGCGAATAATGTTTTCCACAATTAGTCGTTTCTTATCTAGTGATAATAAACCAGGTACTTCCACAATCCAAGCTCGCTCTACCAGGTTTCGTTTGAGGAAATACAAATCAATCATTCCCTCTTCTGTCATATAACCTGACTGATCAGATTTGTAAGAACCCTCTACAAATTGATATCCAAGAAATGGATCATTGGGATCATCAATACCGCTAAATAGCTCTATCCCCGCGTCTTTTAGTTTTTGGTTTATGCTTTTGAGTCTAGGATCTTCCCCTGGGTGTTTGCTAACGTCATAAACGTAAAAAGACTCAAATTCAAAATCCTGGTGAAAGTCAACAAACAGATCAAAGTGTCGTCCCTGCATGATTTGGATATTCAGCAACACTTCGGGTTCCGTATTCCCGTCCCAAAAAATCCTATTCATATCTAGTCCTCGCGCGTTGACTCGGGTTTTTTGTGCAACAGCCGTAGGGGAGACGTGTGGTACATACAAAAAAGGTGGCAAAAAAGACTCGTACTCCTCAAGAACTTGCTTAAGTATTGGGATTACTTCGCATTCATCGCCGTGCGTACCAGAGTGTATGAGCAACCGAGGAGAAGGTCCTGACTCATAAACCAAAAATTCCGGGTGTCCCGGAATGACAAGTTGCCGCATAAGATGATTATACGCGAGCTCTGCTACAATCGAGGCATGCTCAAAAAGCTAATCATTCTAGTCATACTCGTGGTGTTAGGTTGGTATGTCTGGGATAGATACGGCTACCTTCTCATTAGCTTTCAAAACTTACCCCCCAATTCCGAAATCTCAACAGAACCTGTCTCGTACACTAAAGAAGTGTCCTTGCCAGATACAGAGCTTGCCTCTATCAACTTGCCTAATGGATATAGTATCGAATATTTCGCCAAGAATTTACCTGGCGCGCGCTCACTAGCTAAAGGAGACAACGGGATAGTCTACGTCGGTACACGAGGAGAGGGTGTCGTCTACGCCCTTGAGGACAGAGATCAGGATGGCGGAGCAGATACGCGCTTTGTGGTGGCAAGTGGGCTCAACAACCCCAACGGTGTGGTCTTTCACGACGGCACGCTATTTGTTGCCGAAATACATCGAATTTTAAAATTTGAAAATATCAATGAAACGTACGCAGACAAGCCCAGCTACTTGGTCCTCTACGATCAGTTGCCCAGCGACACCCACCATGGCTGGCGCTATCTGGCACTTGGGCCCGACAACAAGCTATATCTTGGCATTGGTGCCCCCTGTAATACCTGCGAAGTTGACGATCCCTATGCCTCGATTGCCCGCCTCAATCTGGATGGCTCAGAGTTTGAGGTTATCGCCCGCGGGGTGCGCAATAGCGTAGGATTTGACTGGAATCCCGAGGACGAATCCCTGTGGTTCACCGATAACGGGCGTGATCTCATGGGTGATGATGTCCCGCGCGACGAGCTCAATCAGCTCAGGAACGAGGGGGAACATTTTGGCTACCCTTACTGCCATGAGGGGACAGTACTTGACCCACAATATGGTAAAAATAAAAACTGTGATGACTACGCCTCTCCGGCACTCCCGCTTTCTCCTCATGCCGCGGCCCTGGGAATGAAATTTGTGGGCTCTCAGATTCTCATTGCTGAGCATGGCTCCTGGAACCGCAAAGTCCCGATCGGTTATCGCCTCATGAGCGTAGATGTGAAGAATGGCGTGCCCAGCAATTACAAATTGTTTGCCGATGGGTGGTTAGGTGAAGATGGTAAAGCAAAGGGTAGACCAGTAGATATCCTTCTTATGACAGATGGTTCACTCCTCGTCTCTGATGATCTTGCCTCAGCAGTCTATCTCATCCGCTATAATCAACCCTAGTATGCCAAAAAAGCACAATCTTACAACGACACTTACAGATGTCCATGCAGTCCGCAATAAACATGCCAATGCTGTATGGGAAGTAGAGAAATTGTGGCAAAAGGTGCCTGCGCGCAACTATACCCTTCGCAAGCGTCTCGTCAAATCTGCCGTCAGCCTCGCCCAGATAGCCCAAGAAATCGAAGCGATAAGTGGGAAACAGCGCGTATGAGTAGTACTGTCACCTGTCCCGCATGCGGTCACCAGTTTTCTCCGGACGATATATTAACGCATGAAATCGAAGTGGAGCTCCGCGCACGTCTTGTCAAAGAATTAGCCGCCAAAGCCAAAGAAGATGTAGATAAAGAAATAGCCGACCGCGACGCCCAAATCAAAGAACTTCAGGACAAAGCCAAGGAGGCTACAGAGCAAGAGCTCAAGCTAAGGAAAGAAAAGCGTGAGATGGCAGAAGCAAAGGAACGATTTGAACTCGAGAAGATGCGCCAGCTCGATGCTGAGCGTGCCAAAATCAAAGCAGAAGCCGAAAAAGCGGCAATCGAAAAAGAGAAATACAAGTTAGACGAATATGAGAAAAAACTTCGTGATATGCAAAAAGCGGTCGAAGAAGCTCAGCGCAAAGGTAATCAGGGCTCACAACAATTACAAGGTGAAGTGCAGGAGCTCGATCTAGAAAATACACTCCGTAAGCTCTATCCCTACGACGAGATCAGCGAGGTCAAAAAGGGTGAGCTAGGCGCCGATATCCGCCAGATTGTCAAAACCGAAAAGGGCACAGTTTGTGGCAAGATTCTCTGGGAGAGCAAACGAACCAAAGCATGGTCCGATGGTTGGGTAACCAAACTCAAAGAGGATATGCGTCGGGATGGAGCCCAAACGGCCGCCATTATTACTCAGGCCATGCCTGCAGGTGTTAACTACTCTATAAGTCACGTCAATGGAGTCTGGATACTCACTCCAGAGGCCATTGTGCCACTATCAACGCTCTTACGACGCAACTTGATTGACGTGGCGCGCGAGCGGGTCGTGGCTGTCCACAAACAATCCAAGGCAGAAAGTCTCTATGATTATGTCACAAGTACCACCTTCACCCAAAATGTCGAGCGGATTGTTGGCGTGTATTTGGAGATGAAAGCCCAGATAGCCAAAGAGGAAGCAAGTTCCGCCCGCAACTACAAGCAGCGCAATATGCAAGTCGATATGCTCCTCTCCGGCATGAGCGGGATCTACGGCGAGATGCAAGGCATCGCCGGCTCCTCGCTCCCTCCCATAGCTCTGCTAGAATAGGGGCATGAAGATTGCGGTTATCATCCTCCACTTTGGGGCCCGTGAGACCACCAAACAGTGCCTGCAAGAGTTAAAGAAAAAAATTGGCGACAACCACGTGATCCTAGTCAACAACACATCCCACGATATCGCCTCACTTGCCAAAGTCATTTCCGGTACCAAGCTGATCGACAACCGCGCCAATACTGGGTTTGCCGTGGGGGTCAACCAAGGCATTACAATGGCACTCCAAGACAAGTCAGTGGGTGCAGTCTTCCTGATGAACAATGACCTCTCCCTCGCCTTTGGCGGGTTTGACCAACTCGCCCTAGTGTTCAACAAGATCGCCTCAGCCGGCATCGTCACCCCTATCCTCCACCACAGCGGCGGTCCTGCCGCCGCAGGCAGGTACGACTGGGGCGGCAAGTACAACAAGTGGAGCGGCATGGTGAAACATAAGAACTGGCCCAACAAACCCAAGACGATCCAATCAGTCACGCACGTAGCGGGAGCGGCCATGCTCATCAAGCGTGAGGTGATTGAGAAGGTCGGTTTGTTTGACGAGCGCTACTTCCTGTACTACGAAGACCTAGACTATTGTTTGCGCGTGCAGGAGGCCGGATATACCATCCACATCACCGCCGACGTGGTGGCGGAGCACGCGGTCTCCGCGGGCTCATCTACATTTGGCCGCACCAAGTACCAGTGGGTCTCGCACGCCCGATTTGTCACCAAACACTTATTCAAACAATCTTACCCTACAGCTTATCTCTACGACCTGCTCTTCTATCCATTAATTTTGGTCAAATCATTGCTATGGTCCAAAACGTAACGACTATTACTCTCAATCAGTCTGGCATTACCGACTTTGCGGCCGCTCGCAACGCCGAGCTCGCCAAGGCCAAAACTGAGTGGGTCCTCTTTGTCGATAGCGACGAGACGGTGACACCCGAGCTTGAGCGGGAAATACAGCAAGCAATCAAGAGCTCTGCATATGACGCCTATTCCATCCCCCGTCTCGATACCCTTTTGGGACGCGAGCTTTGCTACGGGGAGACTGGGCAGGCCAGCTTTATCCGTCTTGCTCGCAAGAGCTACGGGCAATGGGAGCGCCCTGTCCACGAAATCTGGAAGGGGGCGGGAAAGGTAGGTACTCTACAGCATCCCCTCCTCCACAATCCCCACCCTACGATCAGTTCATTCTTGGACAAAATTAATCGCTACTCCACCCTCGATGCACTGTATCGCTACTCTCAGGGGCACAAATGCAGTTTATGGAAAATCGCGGTCTATCCCATCACCAAGTTTAAATTCAACTATCTAGTGCGTCGCGGGTTTCTAGACGGCGTACCCGGACTTATAATGGCGATGATGATGAGTTACCATTCGTATCTCACCTGGACCAAACTCTACCTCCTATGGCACAAAAATTAAGTTACTGGCTCCTCGCCGCGCTCATCCTCTCCCTTGGCTTTGGCCAGCTCCTGCGGATCGAGTACTTGGGTGCGACTTTCTACCTGCACGACCTCCTGGTTATTTCGTGTCTATGTTTGTCAGTTTTGAACTTTGTCAGGAATTACAAGGTTCAAAACTTTGTAACTATTCCTGGTTTCAAACTAATCCTCCTCGGCCTCGCGGTCGGCTGGGTTTCTGCGCTACTCCAATACCCTATTACCCAATTACTTCTGCCCTCACTCTACACCCTCCGCCTCCTCGCCTACCTCACGCTCTATCTCTTGCTCATAGGGCGCAAGATCCTCATTCCCAATACCTATTTCATCATTGCCGGCCTTACCACGCTCGCAATAGGACTAGCCCAATATTTCCTCCTGCCCGACATGCGGGTATTCCAGTACCTCGGCTGGGATGATCACTTGAACCGCCTCACCCTCCCGCACTATGACCCTACCTTTACCGCCGTCATGCTCGGACTATTGTTGTTAAAAGTCGCTAGCCCGCATGCACCATACTCTATACTGCATACGCTATACATCGTACCCGCCGTCTTGCTCACCTATTCCCGCTCTATCTGGCTCTCACTCGCCATGACGCTTAGCTACTGTATGCTACTAAATCGAAAATTAAATGTCTTGATGATTGGAATTTGTGTATTGATTATTCCGATACTTTTTTTGCCGAAAAAGTTTGGCGAGGGCACCAATCTCTTGCGAACCTATTCCATTGAGAGTCGTCTAGTTCACGATGCTACAGTATTAAGGCAAATGGGGTGGAGACTGCTCACTGGGGTAGGGTACAACACGCTTGCCAGCATGGAGTTACCAGAGAAAGACCGACCTAACCACGCGCAGGGACTCAACAATAGTTATCTGCAGATCCTCGCAACCTCAGGAGTCATAGGGTTGTGGGGCTGGTTACTATTCTTGCGCCATCTCTACATGTGCTCGGCTCACCAAGCCGAGATCCTCTTTATTGCCATCGCTAGCCTATTCAACAATGTCTTGCTCTACCCGTTTGTCTTACTATGGCTACTATTAATCAATAATGTATCTTCTGACAAAGAATAATTTGATGATTACCCAAACTATCCCCAACATATGGATCCAAAAAACGCGACGCCACAGCGGCAGTGTGACCATCAACAACCGTCCATTGCCAGTCAGGCCTTAGCGAAAAAGGATTAACTGTCCCAAGTCCACGCCTTTGCCGTTGCTTGAGTCCAGAATGATCGATCAACGTCTCCGCCTCTCGAATAGTATAGTGAATCCTCGGGTATGAACTGAAAAATCTTCTTCTAAATGTAGAATATAGTCCGCGTTTATTTGTAAAAGAAATAATTAAGTAGCCACCTGGAGCAATAATTCTCTGCATCTCAGAAAGTAGCTCGTTTATCTTTGGTACATGCATAGTAATATCGATTGCGGTTACCAGGCTTATGGAATCACTTGCTATAGGCAGGGAAAGCACATCTGCGTTAACAAACATACTACTTTTGACATGGGTCTTAGCAATATTAATCATAGGCAATGAAATATCGACCGCGTTCGTCACAAAACCTTTTTGTTCCAATAATTCAGTGTATCTTCCTCGACCACAAGCAACATCAAGCGCTCTCGATTGATGTGGCAGCTTCACATAATCAATAAAATCAGAAACAGCGTCATACTGCATGGAAAAGATTGGCGCGCGCTCTTCTAGACGACTATCTGCCTTAGGGTCCCACCAATCCACTTTCATGCTTGCGAATTGCTGAGCATCATTGGCCTCATTGTGCATAGGATGTATTCTACAACGGAGAGTCAAACTACGGCTCCCACCTCAGCTTAATCGACGTTATATTTTCATTGCCTGCCTTGTCCACAGCCTTAATCTGTACTTCCTGGTCACCTTCTACTAGTTGATAGGGGAGATTAAAGGTGCCATCCGACTGTACAATCACCATTCTCTCACCAATAAATACCTTGGATCCCAGTTCATCCACTTTGCCTGTAAAAGAGGTGATTCGCTGTGACTGACCTCGAAAAATTTGACCTTGGGTAGGTGAGTCGATCGTGACCGACGGCTTAGTGGAGTCTACCACTATAGTATAACTCTTTGACTGTTCGCTTCTTAGGTCGCGCGGAGTCGAACTATAAGCATAGACTTTATTCTCGCCTTCAGAGAGTGCGACTCGGTCAAAAGCAAATGTACCTGATTCTGACACAAGTTTGCGATCTCGCTCCGCCCCATCCAAATACAAAACTACCTCTAGACCTGGCTGAGCAAATCCCCCGATCCGTACTTGCGCACTATAAGTTGCCTCGGGAATATCGGAAAAAATGGGAGGTGTAGGACGTTGTTCTTGAACAAGAGGGGTCGCTGTATCAGATTTGATCAGGTAGCCACTCAGCTCAGCAACCGCAGGCAATCCCCAACCAATTGTCCCCACAATAAGTATTAAGGCGAGAACTAAGTAAATTACACCCTGCTTACCTGCCTTTCGACGTCTCACACTCTCTAATCTGGATCGCTGCATATAGCCAAGTATAGCATGGTAAAATTACCCCGGTGCCAGGATAGCTCAGTTGGTAGAGCGGCGGTATCGTAAACCGCAGGTCCAGGGT
>CAZGNX010000034.1:0-8165 GCA_964527065.1 uncultured Pseudomonadales bacterium | reverse complement strand
ATGTGAATAATCCAAAAACTTGAGCGAGTGCTCCTTGCCTTTGGGTAGTTCTAGTCGCTCCGGAGAAACTACTTCATAATCTTGCCTCAGCAAATACCTCAGCATCGATCTTAGTGCGATTACATAATATCCCTGGGTGACAGGTGAGAGATACTCGCCTTTATCGCTTTTATGTTGTGCCAAAAACACACGGTATGTCTTCAACATCTTAGAGGTCACGTCACTCAACTCCTTATCTGGATAATACTTACCCAACCAAGCAGCAAACTTTAAAAGATAGAATCGATAATTGCGAATCGTAAAAGGAGACACTTGTCGCTCAATCGTGAGGTACTCGAGGTACTCTTCTATGCAGGCCTGGAGTATAGGAGTACTACCCTTAGCACTCATATAGTTTCGACTGCCAAACAACTCGAATTAAATTTGGGAGTGATATATCGGTCTATTTTGCACATACACACCCACCGCACACGATAGTCGTGCGACTACCAACCCTATAGTGGAATATTAAGCAACCCTATAGTTTTGAGGTGTTAGACTCCTTAGGGCAGGGGAGTTAAACTATAGAGTCTACTCACATTGTGCGACATCGCATCATAGTTGTCAACCACTAGACTGGCTCTCTTTAATTGCGCGCACGAGACGAGATAGCTGGCATAGTCGGAGTTTTCATCGCTAATCAACACAACTCGCTTGTTGTCATAGAAAAAATCTCAGTACAATATATAAAGTTTCTCGCTTACCAATATGTTAGGCAGAGGATTCTAAAGATTTTTTCGGATCAAGCTACTTTTTTCTGCACATGGATTACCATAAGCAGTTTGGAATTTTCCTTAGCTAGAAACTATGGTAAAACAGCGTTGCCCCCAGATGCAGAGGCCACAGAATCAATTCTACGGCATTTTCCCAGTATAGCTGACCAACAACTCAGCCAAAATTACTCATTTTTTACGGGTTTGGTTCGGAAGTGGGCAATTTGGGGTATATGCGAGCAATGGGGGAGTTACAAACAAAGAATTCGTGGGGTACACGCCGATTAATCCAATTCGCCAATAAAAGTTTCAATATTCAAGTTACTCGCTCCCCCTACCGAATCTCGATAATATGTCTTAAAAGATATATTGTGCGACATGTTAGATATCCACTCTTTAGTGCCTATACGTTCAAAAAAAGGGCAAAGCTGGGATTGAGCCATTTCCGCTGTACCTAGTAGTTGTAAATACATCCTATGCTCTCCATATATTTATCTCTGAATAAACTGAATCTAGTTTACATGTCGCACCTACCTACCTCCCTCACGCACTCCAGATATACATCTGGTGAGACTACTCCCACCCCAGAGGTTTACTCCTGGATTGTTGGCAATCTACTCTGGCATATGCTAGCTATATCCAGGCGCAGTCTCTGGTAACTGTATCAAACTGTTCACATTTCCTACCCGCAAGGATCGGATACTAATTATCCACAATTGTGAAAAGTTATAGGACTATTTGTGAAAAGCCTATAAATATTATAGGATAAATGATTATCCTATAGGTCTCCCCCCTCCTCTTACCCTACCGTACCCAGCGAAAAATAACTGCGATCGTCACTACCGTAAAAACTATCAAGGCAAAGCCAATGTACTCTTGTATTGTACGTCGAAACAATCTACCTTCCAGGTCATGCTGAAACAATCCCAAGACTACATACATCCCCATAGCCAGCACCACACTGGCTAAGGGTACGTCAATCAGCCAAAACGACAAAGCTATGGCCATTTGAGAGATCACTACTCCCCCACATAGAGCATAATAAAATTCACGCTTGATGGTGGGAGACACAACATACGACCATACCCCTTGCCACAAGATAGGCAATGACACCCCAAAAACTAATAGCCCCACTATCCACCATGCCACATGTAGCGAAAAGATCACATGAAACAAAAATGCGCTTGTCAAAATAGATAACAAAAAGCCTACTGCCCTCGCTGCGCGTAAAAGTTGGATTGTTCGGATCGAGGCCACGGCAAAAATATTGGCCGTCAATAAGAGTCCATACATCGAAATACCAAACAGGATGAGTACAATAGTCTGAGTCAACGGGGCCTGCGGCAACAAGAAGTAAAACAGGGCTACAGAGAAGGGATAAAAAGTCGGCAAAATCAAGTTGACTATCCAGTTCACCCCTCGCAAATCCTTAAAAAGTGACCAAGCAGTCAATAGATATGCCACTACCGCATAGATAGCAATGGCACTATATCTGCTCTCCACTCTCAATTTGGAAACTACTAAAAGACCAGTCACGAGTGCCACAGCAATCAACAAAAACTTACGCCGCTTGGTCAAAGCCAGTTTATCCAAGATTGTCATACACCCCCTCTACGTCGTCGTGATTCAACAAAGCATCAATAAATGCCAAGACCTCCTGACTTTTTGCAACCGAAATCGGATATTTTGGTTTATAAATCCCGTCTAAAAAATCAAACATATACAACGCACTCCCCATGCTACCCATTTGGCCACCATGCTTCTCCATCAGAGTCCGCAACTCAGCTATACTGCGGTTACGGTTGTCAGTCACGAGATTTATAATAACCGCCACGCCAGAAGGCCCAAACCCTTCGATTATGAGCTCTTCCAGTGCCCCCCCCTCTACTCCACTTGCTTTGGCGATTGCCCGCTCAATATTGTCTTTTGGCATGTTCACACTACGAGCCTGAGCCATGGCTAGTCGCAGGGAAAAGTTGATGTCTGGGTCACTGACTCCACCGCCCTTTTTCACTGCCATAGTTATCCCCTTCGCCATCTTGGTAAATACGCTACCCTTTATGCTATCGTTTGCCGCCTTTTTATGTTTGATCGTACTCCATTTGCTATGCCCTGACATACCCACATTCTACCACCACCTCATACCCACTACCCATTGACAAACCTACCGTCTATCCCGATAATGAGTCGATCGATGCACGCACTTCATGACCAAGCAATCAAAGCAGCCCTCTCTGCCGACTGGGAACTAGCCGTTGAGCTTAACCTCGAGATTCTAACTGACTCTCCCCTCAATATCGCCGCTCTCAATCGTCTGGGTCATGCTTACACTGAGCTTGGCCAAAAAGAAGCGGCCAAAAATGCGTATAACCAGGTGCTGGCAATCGACAAATACGACACAATTGCCACCAAGAATCTCAAACTCCTCCCTCACCAAAGAAACAACACTCAAGCAGTCTCGCTAGCTGTTGAAGATTTTATCGAACTCCCAGGTATTACCAAAAGCTCAACTCTGATCAAAGTGGCCAGTCGTGACGTCCTCCTCTCTCTCGTTTGCAAACAACGACTTTCTCTGGTCCCACGCACTCGTCTAGTCGCCATCACCACTCAACAAAGTACCTATATCGGCTGTCTTCCAGATGACCTCTCACTCAAAATTAAACGTCTAATCAAGCTAGGCTACAGTTACTCTGCTTGTCTCAAAGGCGCAAGCGACAACTCAGTCACTGTTTTTATTCGCGAACTCAAACGCCCCAAACGTCCCTCCGCCGGCCCCACATTCGCCCGCCCCGGTGAAACGAAATTAAAATAAATCAATTACATCCCGTCCCACTTTAACAAGAACCACTGCTCGATACTCTGCTTCCACTTTAGCTATCGTGGGCTTCCCCAGTCCAAACAAACACTCAAAGATGTAGTTTAGCTCTTTAGCCTGATCTCTTTGCTCGACTTGCCATTCACTCTTTTCCCTCTCTGTGATGCTACCGGATTTTACACTGACCACGTCTATCCCCAAATTGGTCAAAAAATCCGCCATATCACTACCTAACCCGTCTTTACCGCTTTCATTGACTATTGCCACACTCAGCCCCGACTCTGCAATACTCCAGTCAAAGAGTCGTGTCCCGACATATTCCTGGAGTCGATCACCATGATAAGTTTTATTCTCAACCACTCCAGCTCTAATTAGCTCATCTTCGACAACTACGCGCATAGGATAGCGGCTAATTCTATACAACAAAAGTATGGCGTCTAAACGACTCAAGCTTGTCTGAGTCGAACCCATAATGATCCCCAACACCCCCCTCGCGAGACTCCCCTCTGACACCAAATATCCTGGTATCGGTACTCGCATAAAGCCCTGAATCTTTCGCCTCGCAAACTCTCCTCCTTGCCCAGTGTACGAACCCAATTTGTAAAGTGAATCTATTAAATATTCCCCGCTTTGTCTTGAGGGAATCGTGAGATTTGAGGGAAATGGGATCGCCAGGATAGTTTTCTCTACTGGATCAAACGATACAAATGTCACGCCAGATTCTGGGATTATCCAAGCTAGGTTAAAGCGGTACTGAGCATACTCCACAATTTGGGAACGCTGATACTCTAGCGCAAAAACTCCAAGCGCTATCAACACGACAAAAGCGCCCAGTACTAGTCTCGCCCACTTCATGCATTCATGCTAACATACTTGAGCAAAGCGCAGCCAAAGAACCCTGCTACAATACGCATCATGCATCTCTCTGACTTAGCCTACGACTTGCCTCCTAGTCTCATCGCACAAACTCCCGCTCACCCAAGAGACTCAGCCCGTCTCATGCTCATCAATAGGCAGACGCAGGTGATCACTCACCACTATGTCTCTGATCTGCCGCGCTTACTTCCCGCCAACTACTCTGTGGTAGCCAACAATACCAAAGTCTTCCCTGCCCGCCTCATGGGACACAAATCAAGCGGGGGCAAGGTAGAAGTGCTCCTCACGCAACCACTAGGTCAAAGTAGGTATAAATGCATCGCCAGACCTGGACTTAAAGTTGGTGACACACTCGTATTTAGTGACTCCCTCACTGCTATCGTCACACGGGTACATGACATCGAGCGCACTGTCCAGTTCAACCAGGACGAGGCCAGCCTCCGCACCAGTCTCTCGGAGATTGGCACCATGCCCACACCTCCCTATATCAAAAAATTGCTCGGCAACGCCTCCGACTATCAAACGGTTTATGCCAAATTTGGCTACTCTGCCGCCGCCCCTACAGCCGGCCTCCATTTCACAAAACAATTACTCAAACAGTTCAAACAGGATCACGTCTGGCTAGAGCTCACTCTCAACGTCGGTCTAGGTACTTTCCTGCCAGTTAAAACAAGTAACATCGAGGAACACCAAATGCACGCTGAGTCCTACACGATCAGTCCTACACTTGCCAAGCGTATCACTCACCCAGTTTTGGCTATCGGCACCACCACCCTGCGTGCCCTGGAAGCCAACATAGCAGAGAGTTCCCGTCTCACAGCTGGGCACTTTTCTACCTCCATCTTTATCTATCCCCCATATCACTTTAGACAAGTAGACGCGCTCCTTACTAATTTTCATTTACCAGGGAGTACTCTCCTTATGCTGGTCTCTGCCTTTTGTAGCTATCCCAACACCCAAGAGAAATTCGTTTCATTCTCAGATTCTCTCCTAGGCCGAGCCTATAGCGAAGCTATCCAACAAGACTATCGTTTCTTTAGTTTTGGCGACGCCATGCTCATTCTGTAAAAAACTGCAATATCTGTTGGACCTCATCATTTTTTGACTCAAAGCAAATGCGCTTGCCATTTCTAGGATGTTCAAACTCTAGTTTTTGCGCTTGGAGCACCACTCGCTTACACCACTTGCGATCTTCACGGCTTCGTTTGCGTCCCGCGTAATCCACGTCTCCCACAAGAGGGTGTCCCACATGCTTAGCGTGCACTCGTATCTGATGAGTCCGCCCTGTCTTGGGCACAAAACACACCAAGCTAAACCCAATATATCCACGGGTGTCTACCTTGCACTCTTTGGGAAACTCCCAAGTCTTGTATTCACGCAAGACTCTGTACTTCGTGACGCTCTCTCGCCCTCCCTCCCGTACCCCCATCTTTTTCCGGTCGTCCCGGCGCCTCCCAATGGGCAAGCTCATCTCCCCTTCTCTCACCTGCCACAGACCATGTGTGAGCGCAATGTACTCCTTTTGCACTCCACGTTCTCTAAATTGACGCAAAAGTTCGACAAATGCCCAAGTAGTCTTAGCCATCACCATCACTCCCGAAGTCTCTTTGTCCAATCGGTGGACGAGCCCACTGCGCTCCACAAAGTACTTCTCGTCCTCATTTCTAATCTCTAATTTCTGGTTAAGATACTTACAATCCCACCAATCCTGCAGCGTCTCCTCTCTAACAGTTTCTGCCCGATTACAGATAACTCCAGATGGTTTATCAATCACCACAAGCTCACTGTCTTCGAACAAAATAGGTATATCCATATATAACTAGACCAAAAAATATCAAATAGTCTGCACCGTTATTATAGACTAATCCTAAGAAATTAAGATTATCCACTACCCCACCGTACCTGATCCGACTCAAGAGATTAAATCCTCCCCCTAAAAGTATTGCGTAAAGCCCGCAAGCCCGCCATAATTCCCGCTCTTTTAGCGCAAAAAGCAATGTTCCCGTCCATACCACCACCAACAACCACAGTGGCACCTCCTGCCACAACCCAAATGTAATCCCCTGGTTTATCATCAGCTTGGAGTATTGGCCTTGGCACAAGTCACACACAATTCCGCCGTGGGATCTACTCCGAGCCTATCAGTATCAATCATGGCACCGCATTTTACACATTTGCCATAGGTTCCTTCGTCCACTCGCTTCATCGCCTGTCTCACGCGTGCAAGTGCATCTGATGTCTCTTTGGTGAGTGCTGCCGCTTGAGCATGTCCAAACTGCTCTGCTGCCTCAGTGTCATCGCTCGCATTATCGTTGAGTCGACTTGCATCAGCAAATGGATCTTCCTTAGCCAAAGATTTTTTACGATGCAATAGATCTCCCTCGAGCTTCTTGAGATAATCCCACACTGGTTGCAAAATATTTCTCGGATACTGCATAGACTAACCTCGCTTTCTCCACCATTGTAGCAGACTTACCTTGTGCCCCGAACGAACAGTTATCAGGTAGATACTCAACATGACTATCGCTATCCCCGCCAACATTTCTGCAGGGACAACCCACAACTGCCATAATGATGGTCTAAGCCACCCAATCATTACATAATAAATACCCGCCAATAACCCAAACATCAGAGTTGCAAGCCCCTCTTGTGCCACGCTAGAGTCGCCTTTGTACCACTCATAAAAACGAAAGTTCTTGCGCACCCGCGAGACAATGGCAAACGTGATCAGTGACCAGAGAAACATCCACACACTAACTGGCCAACTCGGACCCACGTTTAGGATATGAGCTATAGCACCAAAAACGAGTGCGATTGCCAAACAGACTACCCCCACGTCTAGTACTTTCCAAAGGTGCCATCCGTGCTTATGGGCAAACAGCATCACAAATCCCATGGCACAGAGGGTTCCTACGACTCCGTTTATACCGGGATAACTGAGGAGAGCCAAGCCTCGGTAAAGCGTATCTAATTCGCTCAGGTGCGTCACAACATATGCTAATCGCCCACTAACCAAATAGACAAGCAATGCTAAGAAATATCCGTCAAAAAGCTCGAGCTCATCCCAATGCTCATCTCTCCCCATCTTCCACCACCAGTAGAGAGACAAAAAGAGTCCAGCTGCCATGCATACACCGTAGGCGTATATCTTGATTGCTCCAAAGCTAGCAAGTATTGGCATCATAAGGTTACCAATTATACTTCATACTCTATACATCATACTGTATACTTTTTTCATGCTCAGCATATCCCATGCCGTCACAGGCGCCTTTATCGCTACCAAAGTGAGCAATCCTTACCTGGCGGTTCCCCTCATCCTCCTCTCTCACTATCTAGAGGACGCCGTCCCCCACTGGGACGTAGGTACCGGGCTCACCAAAGGGGTCAAATCGCCCTCAGCCGCTTTCCGTCACGAGCTCATCGATCTCGGCCTCGCGGGGTTGCTCGTGATACTCATGTTCCGTGGAGGTGGGGTTATCCCCTACTGGGGCGCGTTCTTCGGTCTGCTCCCCGATTTTCTTGAAGCCCCGCGCAATTTCCTCAAATGGGAACCCCGCTGGCTCGCCCCTCTCAACCGCTTCCATCACTCCTTTCACCACTCTATTCCTCACGTCGCCGCCGGCCTCGCCCCGCAAATCATTTTGCTGGTCTCACTCTGGATGTTTATCTAAATATCCCACGACCTTACGGTCGGGGGGTTAACTAGAATACAAGCTTTGCTT
>CAZGNX010000033.1:0-9009 GCA_964527065.1 uncultured Pseudomonadales bacterium | reverse complement strand
CTGTCTTAATCCCCAACTACAACGAAATCGAAAACGTAAAGCGGGGTGTCCTGAGTGACGTCGTGACCTATCTACAGAAGCAGTCTTATACTTGGGAACTCATCATCTCGGACGACGGCTCGACCGATGCGAGTGTGCTTGTGATCAAAGAGTTTGCCTCCAAACACAAAGAAGTGAGGGTGATCTACAACCAACATGCCGGTAAGCCCTATGCCCTGCGCGCAGGAGTCACAGAAGCCAAGGGTACTTTTGTTCTCTTAACCGATATGGATCAATCCACGCCCATCACTGAATTGGGTAAATTGTTGCCCTGGACAGCCAAAGGGTACGATGTAGTGATTGGCTCCCGTGGCGCGCGCCGTACCGACTCTACCCCGCTACGTCAACTTGCCTCAATCGTATTCTTGCTCATCCGGCGTCTAATTCTACTACCAGAAATTAAAGATACCCAATGTGGCTTTAAACTAATCAAATCGAGCTTGGCACGCCAAATCTTTGCACATATGCGTCTGTTTGGCAGAATCAATACAGCTGTAGGGTGGAAAGTCACAGCCTATGACGTTGAGCTCCTACATATTGCCAAAAAGCTTGGCAGCAAAATCAAAGAGGTCCGAGTTGTGTGGAAAAATGAAGACAAAACACTTGGCAAATCTCGCAACTTTGTCAAAGAATCGTATGAGATGTTGTTTGAGATCATGCGCGTTCGGGCAAACGACATTCTAGGCAAATACAATGTCTAAATTTCTGACTATTTCCTACTTCCTAATTGCTATTTCTCTGTTTATTTATTCCTACGGTTTTGTCGACCTCAATCTTACCCTCTCCTCCCACCCCCTCGTCTTTAACTTTGTCACCTGGGCACAACAGCTCGTCTATTTTAACCGCGATCTCTCCCTCAAAGTCTTTATCGGACTCATTGTATTAATGTTTCTTTGCTACATAGGTGTATTGGTATATTGGTCTAATAAACTATTTCCTTGGCGCCCAGTCGCCCTTATCTCTCTGATCCTTGCCTTGGCCTATCCCATGCTCTCCTCCGACGTGTTCAAATATCTCTTTGTCGCCAAAGAGATCGTCGCCTACCACGTCAACCCATACCTCGTGACTCCCGACACATTTTCAGGCGATACCTGGATCCGTTTTATGCGTTGGGTACACACCACAACCCCCTATGGCCCAGTCTTCACCCTCACTACCATTCCGTATTATCTCTTGGGTATGGGCAAATTTGTGCCAATCCTATACCTCTTTAAACTAGATCAATTAGCTTGGTATTTCCTCACCATTTGGGTGATTGGCCGCCTCGTCCCCAAGCGGGCGGTGCTGGCTCAGTTATTTTTTGCCCTTAACCCGCTCATCTTAATGGAATGGCTGGTCAATGCCCACAACGACGCGATGATGATTGCCTTGCTGATGCTCTCCATCTACCTGTTGACCATCAAAAAACGGGCTTGGTCTCTGATCACACTGCTACTCTCAATCGGCGTTAAATACGTCACAATTTTCGTCTTACCCTTCATTTTTCTCAAAAAAGTGTCCCTATCTTTCATGGTTCATTGTTCATTGTTCATTCTGTTTGTTGCCCCGCTGCTCTACAACTATTCTTGGCAGTACCAGCCTTGGTACGTCACTTGGCTTGTGCCTCTTGTGGTTTTGATTCCCAACCGCATTCTCCGCTGGGCAGTAGGGATATATTCTTTCTCAGTTTTCTCTCGTTATCTCTACTTTGTGGGTAGTGGTTCCTGGCTCGGCACTCCTCTGCAGCACGTCCTCATGACCTTTCTCCCGCCAGTCCTATTCTTAGTCTATAATGCTTCTTATGCAGTGGTTTCCCAGGCTCAAAAAACTCGAGTGGCTAGTCATTCTTAGTCTGGTCATCGCCTATCTCACTCTGACTCTGGCGAACCTGACAAAATTGCCCATATTCGTCGATGAATCACTCTATCTTCGCTGGGCCCAGATTGCCTGGCACGACGCCTCCTGGCGCTTCATCAGTCTGACGGACGGCAAACAACCACTCTACACCTGGGCGGTCATTCCCTTTATGAAAGTGATAGAAGATCCGCTCCTGGCAGGCCGTCTTACCTCTGCGTTTTCTGGTCTTGGAACCCTACTGGGTGTTATGTATACAGGCTGGCTCCTGTCAGGCAAGAAACTGGCATTCTGGGCAGGTCTAGTGACGCTACTTTCCCCATTCCTCTTCTTCTACAATCGCTTCGCGGTGATGGAGGGGATGATGATTATGTTTGGTGCCTGGATCCTGGCAGGTTCACTCCTGCTCGTAAAAACTCGCAGACTCGATGTAGCACTCCTCCTTGGCATGTGGTCAGGCCTGGCCCTCCTCGTCAAATCTCCGGCGATGTTCTACATCCTCCTCATTCCGGGCGCTTACTTACTCGATATCGACTGGAAAAAAATCTGGACCCGTCGCTTATGGCAGTATCTCAGCCTAGTGCTGATCGTCTGGTTCTTGGCTTTTATCATTTACAACGTACAGCGCCTCTCACCATGGATGCATATGATTGGGCAGAAGAATGCCTTCTTTATCGTGCCCTATAGTGAGATCTTTGCGCAACCGGCACGACTCTCTAATAATTTTATGGATATCTGGCGCTGGCATGGTGCCTACACCACGATTCCCGTTTTACTGCTTTCGCTCTGGGGGCTGACAACTTGGCTCAAACGATCTTGGCGCCAAGGACTACTTATACTCGCGTGGTTTTTCTTGCCCATCCTAGGCACGATCCTGCTGGCCCGCTTATTTGCCCCACGCTATATGGTATTTACCACACCATTTCTACTGCTCTTCGCCGGTTATGCGCTCAGCTCTATCAAAAAATTAAAATCTCAAATTATATTAGCTACCCTAGTTACCCTATTACCTCTTTACCTCATTACCCAATTAATAGTCGACCCGCTCCACTTCCCTTACGTCAATGTGGATGAAGGGTATGTGAACGGATGGTCTGCTGGCAACGGAGTCAAGCAAATGGCCGACTGGGCCGTACGTCGGATAGGGGAGACGGGGCAGCGGATGACTATATATACAGAGGGCACCTTTGGTATCCTCCCTCATGGTCTTGAGCTCTACGCGGACGGTCGCACTGACATGCTCACAATCATAGGTCTCTATCCAATTGACGAAATCCCCCCTGACGAGGTGCTCAGGTCCGTCGCGACCAACCCCGAAACCTATTTCATTTTGAACAACACTGAAAAAAAGGAGGTGCCAAAAGGCCTTGAACTGATTGCGACCTACCCCAAACTCCGTGACAATCCCATGAATCTATATCGTGTATTGCCAAGCAAGTAATGTATGCAAAAAATCATCTCTAGAGTCTGGCCAGTCGCATTAGCCTTGACGCTTTCACTCCTCATCTTACGCCCCGTTCTTGGGAGCGGTGTGTGGTATCCCATGCACGACTCCACTCATCCTGCGCGGGTCATACTTATGCAGTGGACCATGCTCGCTGGTCAGTTCCCCCCCATTTGGGCAGACACAATCAATGGCGGGTACGGCTATCCACTCTTTCATTTCTACGCCCCACTCTTCCACCTCTTTACCAGTTTGATTGGTTTTCACGCCTTTATGCCGATCCCTACTACTGCCCTCAAAATCACTTTGGGGTTAACAACAATAATAGGCGCCATGGGCATCATGATGCTCGCGCGGCGTTGGGGGAGGAGCGCGGCAATCGTTGCCGCAGTCGCATTTACCACCTCGCCTTTCATTGCTCTCGAGCTCTACGTCAGGGGCGCCTTCTCTGAATATCTCAGTTTAAGCATACTGCCTTGGGTATTGCTCTCCACTGAGTCACTCTCGAGCTGGCGCAAAGTTACGCTTGCGGCCTCTTCGATAGCATTATTTGTACTCTCACATAACCTTGTTCCAATCCTAGCATTGCCAATGATTATAGTGTGGATGATGTATCACAATCGACGCCAGTACTCTCGCGTAGCGTGGACAATTATGCTGGCAGTCGGGCTTTCCGCTTGGTTTACCCTCCCACTTGTCTTTGAGCGCCACTTTACCCGCGCCGACGAAATTGCTAGAACTACAGAATATGCTCTCCATTTCATTGAGCCGTGGCAGTTGTGGAATTCGACGTGGGGGTTTGGCGGTTCTACGGTCGGAGTTGAGGATGGCATGTCGTTTAAGCTTGGCAAGTTACAAATCATTCTCGGTGTACTGGGTGTGGTCGCGGGACTAATCAAAAAGAGAGCATCGCTTACGATAATCAGCGCCTTCCTGGCAATCTCAGTTTACCTCGCCACGCCATATGCCAAAATTGTCTGGGATACTATTCCGCTATTACAACTCGTCCAGTTCCCTTGGCGCACACTCGGTATTGTCGTCTTATTACTCGCGCTCCTTGGTGGCTTTGCGGTGAGTCGTGTGCCAACCAAACCACTTCGCACATTAGTCACTGTCGTACTTATTGCTGGGTTCTGGTACCTTGGCGCACAGTATTTCGCTCCCCAAGCAATTATCACATCAAGATTGGACAACCGTGAAGAATTCACGAGTGACGAGATGCCAGACATTGCGGCCGTCGTGCCTGAGTACTTGCCTATATGGTTACAGCGCGACAAGCTCATGGAACAATACACAGTATCCCCAGATATTTTTTGGGAATCAGAGCGTGTGATGTCCAGAGATAGGGACGATGTAGAGGGTTGGACTCCCGAGGGCTACGTCTACGAATTCATAAATGATGGTGACCCATCATGGATTACGCTCGGACTTGCCTACTATCCTACTTGGGAGGCGAGGATCGACGGACAAAAAGTCATCGTTAAGCCCGACGAATTGGGCCTGGTGTCAGTCGAACTGCCCCAAGGAACTCACGCAGTCTCGCTCACTCAGTCCCACACACCGCTCCAAAAGCTTAGTTATGCCCTCACGCTCTCGAGTATTGCATTCGCCATATATCTCTGGAGGCGATCATGAAGCTTTGGTTCTTGTTTTTATTCACAATTATTCTCTTTTACGGCCACTCTCTACGCTACGGCTTCTCCCAGGACGATTGGTATTTTCTTCTGATTAGCCAGGCAAGCTCACTCAAGGAGGTTGTACAATTCTTCTCCCCTTGGCATCAGCAGGGCTTTGCCTTTTTTCGCCCTCTGGGTACCCAACTATACTATTTCCTCTTTGTGGCATCAGCAGGGTTAGAGAATGCTCCCTATCTGATGCACGTTTTCATGTTGCTCATACATACAACGAGCGCGTACCTCGCATTCTCCCTGCTGCACAAAATCACCAAAGATCGAGTGCTAAGTGTCTGGATAGGTGTCCTGTATGCTAGCTCATCCGCCCACTTCCTCTCACTTTTCTATATTGCCGCCACTCAACAGTTGCTCTCAGCCATGCTTGGTCTGCTCGTGCTCAACGCTCTCTTGGATCGCCGTCCACGCGTGGCCGCGCTCTGGATGATTCCGGCGCTCCTATCTAAAGAGTCGGCTATCGTGGTGCCAGTTATTGCAGCCCTCATCCTCCAGCTCCAGTATCGCTATGGTATCAAAAAGATTGCCTGGCGGCTCGCACCCACGGCTGCTATTATTACTATCTATTTGCTTGTGCGCATGGCTGCCGGCATTGTGGTACAGAGCGAGTACCATCCGGATTTTTCACTCAAACTGGTGAGCACTCTGCGCTGGTATTACTTCTTTGGCTATGGTGCACCAGAAGAGCTCATGCACTACGCCAGCCCCGGATTATTCATCAATTTTTGGCGCTATATCCGGGATCTTGGCCCCCTCGCCATTATCTCTACATTCACCACTATTGTACTCACGCTTACGGGAATGGTTGTAATGCTTTGCTCGCTCATCGCAGGTACGGGGATCTCGCGCCGCCACCTCATCCTCTATATCCTATGGTGGCTTACGGGGATCGGCCTCATCATGTGGTACCCCGACCACCGCTATCCCCACTACCTCGACCTGGCCTTAATCCCCATGTTGCTCATATTGACGCAGAGTGTTAAAGGGGGCTGGCGTGTGTTGATCGGTGTGCTATTTCTCGCAAGTTCTTGGGCAGCCATCAATATCAGCGAGGATCACCACTGGACCACCAAGCGTGCAGTTGAGGCGCGTAGCCAGACAGCTTTCATTCTAGAATCAGGCAGCTGCGCGGCGCCAAACGGCGTTGTATTTGAAGGGGCTCTCAATGATATGCAGGAGATCTCGTATGCGCTCTCACTCGCCAATGGCCCAAGAGTCATCTGCGACAATCCTACTCTCCCAGTTTACTATGAAGGACTCTATCCATGACATCGCTCAATCTTGATAATCTCAAAGTCCGTGCCTTCAGGGGAGTCTTTACCCTCACGTTTCGCCGCCTAATCCTCAAAATCATAGACACCGTTGGTCTGATATTCTTGGCCCGTGCCCTCACCGCCGATTCCTTTGGCATCTTTGGCATCATTAGTTTTGTTGTCTTTACCTTTCTCTCATTTTTCTCCGACATTGGCTTTGGTGCCGCCCTAATTCAAAAGAAAGAGGAATTAACCATGGACGATATTCGCACTACTTTTACCATCCAGCAGGGATTGGTCACACTACTCCTCATCGTTGCTTGGCTTATTGCTCCGCGAGTAGCCGGATGGTACTCCTTGGGAGAGCAAGGGATCTGGCTCATCCGCGTGCTCTCCGTGAGTTTGTTTATTACCTCTTTCAAAACGATTCCCTCGATCCTCCTTGAGCGAGATCTCAAATTTGAAAAGCTCATCATCCCAGAGATCCTTGAAACCTTGATCTACAACGCAATCGCTATATTTATGGCACTGCGCGGTTATGGGGTTTGGAGCTTGGTCATCGCTATCCTCGTGCGCACAGTCATAGGGGCCATCGCCCTTAATGTGATCAAGCCGTGGAAGATTGGCTGGTCATTCTCACACGCTTCTGCTCGTGCCTTACTCCACTTTGGCGTACCCTATCAGCTCAATAGCGTACTAGCACTCATCAAAGACAATGTGGCCCCCACCCTCATCGCTTTTTGGTATGGCCCCGCCGCCGTCGCCTACGTCAATCTCGCCCAGAATATTGCAAGCCGTCCCATGGAGATCATCAACATTGTCTCACGCGTGACCTTCCCGGCTTACTCCCGTATCCAGGGTGATCTCCCGCGTATCAAGCGCTGGATCGAGAAGTCGGTCTCATTTATGGCCTACCTCTACTATCCTGCGATCACTGGCCTCCTGATCATCGCCCCCGAGATCTTGACCTACCTCTACGCCGACAAGACCGACAAATGGCTCCCAGCGCTCACTACCTTACTCATCTTCCTCGCCGGCGCCTTCCCCATCATCATCACCACGACTTACACCAATGCGCTCTATGCCCTGGGCCGCCCCAAGATAGTTCTCATGTTTATGACCATCTATACCGTCCTTACTTGGGGACTAGGCGCCCCGCTCATCTACAAGTACGGCTTTGTGGGGATCGCCATCGCCGGGCTTGTGATTACGTACGTTACCCTACCTTTTGTGGTGCGCGCCCTCAACAATCTGGTGCCGGTTGAGACCTGGAACTCCGTCAAACGTCCACTCCTGGCGAGCGCCATTATGGGCGGGGTGACCTATTACATCAATAGCATCTACACCCACTCGCTCCTCTCCCTTATTTTCACGGTGATGGTCGGGGTGGTAGTATATGTCTTGGCGATAGTTGCGATTGATGGCTCTAGGCTCAAAAACGAGCTTGCACTCTATACAGAATTAATTGGTCGCAGATCCTGAGCGAAGTCAAAGGACAAAAGGAATCTATGAAAGACAAAATCTCGGTTATCATCCCCACCGTCAACGCTCACGAGGAGCTTGATCTCGCTATTGCGAGTATCAAAAAAAACTCAGATCATCCGATCGAATTTGTGATTGTCATCGACCCCGACATGAATACGGGGGTGGTAAATCAAGATATTCTCAAAGTGTGCAAGAAACACAGAGTCAAAGCTTGGGTGAACAAAGAAAACCTTGGCCCCTATGGCAATTGGAATAGAGGAGCTGAAGTCGCAACAACCGACTGGCTAGTATTTGCCACAGATGACCAATATTTTGCCCCCCACTGGGATAGTAATCTGCTTAAATATTGGCAGCCCAAGCGCCTGATCGCAGGGCGACTGATCGAACCCGGGATTATCCCAGTCTACAAAACCAATATCCAGCAAGACTTTGGGGTTCTCCCCTCCGAGTTCAAAGAAAAGGAATTTATTGCCTGGTGTAATAATCGTTCTGTCACTGGGTTTACCAAAGATGGATTCTTTATCCCTATGCTTCAGGCTAGAGAGGACTACGACGCTCTAGGCCACTATCCTGTTGCAGGCAAGTTTGGCACTTCAACGGCAGTTTCGAACGACTATATCTACGTCCAATCCGCGCTCAAAAAGGGTTATGAATTTGGCACGGCGCAGGATTCCTATTCTTACCATTTCCAGGCTAGCTCATGGAAGAAGAAAACCCTCAAGCCGACGATCGCCGCCGTCATCCTGACCCACAACAACGAGCTGTATCTAGAGAAAACATTCAAATCTTTATCCTGGGTAACGCAAGTTATCGTGCTCGACTCAGGCTCGACCGACAAAACACTCGAAATCGCCAAAAAGCGCAAAGCCGAAGTTATCAAGCGAGAATTTGACAACTTTGCCGTTCAGCGCAATTTTGCGCTATCAAAAGTAGGAGCATACAACTGGGTGCTCATGGTGGACGCAGACGAAGAAGTCGAGCCCGGACTTGCCAAGGAATTGCAATTTTTTGCCAAGGACATTTATCTGGACGGTGTGCAAGTACCACGCAAGAATTATATTTTTGGCAAATGGATTGAGCACGCCGATTGGTATCCCGATCACCGCCTGGTCTTTTTCCGCCCCAAAATGGTGCAGTATAGCGGCGATGTACACGAGCGACCCTCATTTATCAAAGGTAACGGGACAGTGGCGACAGCCAACGCCAACCTTATCCACCACAATTACGATATTGTACGTGAATTTGTGGTCAAAAATCTCGTTGATTA
>CAZGNX010000032.1:0-9147 GCA_964527065.1 uncultured Pseudomonadales bacterium | reverse complement strand
TCGATAGATAGTTTCATGACAGAGAACAGTTTTTCCTCGCCTGTTCTTTTTGAGTCTTCCTGCGATCTGTTCTGGGCTCCATCCCGAGCGGAGTTTGGCAGCCACATAGCTATAGACGAATGGTGATTTGAGAGGGTTTAACTTGCGGCTACTTCTGTTTCTTTCTTCGCTTATTAGCTGTGCTTGATGTGGCTGATACGTTCCATCAACGCTATTTCTTTTGACTTCGTCACTGATTGTGGAGACACTTCTGTTTAGGTTGCGGGCTAACGCCCGTAACGACAATCCAGTGGCTAAACCAATTGCAATCTGATCTCTTTCAGGGGCAGTTAACTTAGTTTGTTTTTTCATATCCAAACATTTTACTGTTCGGATTCGTTTTAGAACTCACGATTAGTGATAGAATTACGCGATGGTTCAATACGAAAGAGGTGACGACGGCCAGTTACACTTGCTTATGTCGGATACTGCAAAGAGGGATTGGTATGATACTGTGAAGCGCGTTGAGCGGGGCGACGAAAAGCGTAAAATATCGACAACTTCTCGGGCAGTACTAACCGGAATTTTACCAAAGCAAATATTGTTATCTTTTCCCAATTGGTTTAAGCCGTTAGAGCCACAGGAGGTTGGGGTAGATGTAACTGCCGAACTGGTCAAGCAGAGTGTGGATAAAGCTGAGCAAAGTCCATGGCTAGAAGATTTGGTAGCAAGATTACATCATATGGCTACAAGCACAGTCGCAGAAAGAAGAGACGAGGTAAACCCGTTTCGTGCAAATAACACAATGGGGGCCTTAATATGTGCGGCCGGGGTGATACTTGATCAGGAGAAGATGCTGGGGATGAGACTCAGAAGTGATGAAAATGCCCCTATAGCTGTGACTCCACAAAACCTAGGGAGAAAATTTGAAGAATGGATTGGTGATAATAACTATTTTCTAGTCGCTGACCGAGTGCTACAACTCTTGTCGTTGGTGCGTGAAAAGAAAGATTTGGGAAAAAGAAATACAATCGCAAGGCAAAAAATATTAAAGCTGGCAAAATCTGAGCGTACTATACCTCTAGAATTAATTGAAGAAAAAAGTCTAACGGACTTACAAATGTTAATACCAATTGAGCAAGTTAGACAAATTTACAAAGTGGGTGAACTTTGCCTGGCATTCCTAAATAGTAATGATGAAAGAATAGGTGAGAAGATTCCAGATGATTTTATGGGTCAATTACTGGGGGTAGTACTAGCCTGAGTGGGTGGGCAATCCCTCTGGGTAGCAATGGGACTGAAAGTAGCAACTCTCGCAGATGGACAGATCGGTGGTGCGGGGGAATCGGAGATTTTTGATGTCGTTCATCACGGAGTGGATCGTTTTCTTTAGTTCTGCGACCTCGTCGTCGCTCACTTTGAACCGGCGCTGACCGTCTTTCCCCTTAACGCTTGGCTCCTCAACAAAGTCGAGCACGGCCTCGCCAAAGGTGATATTCTGCAGACGACGGTCGAGGTCGATGAGTAGCTTGTAAAACACAAGCTGGCGTTTGAGATCGCCACTGCTATCCTCAGTTGTCCCCTCGATCTGGCCCATGGTCTTACCCTTGCCTGTCTTATAGTCGACGACCCGCACGCTACGGTCACTCTGGTCTGCCCATTCGATGCGGTCGATCTTGCCAGTCAAAGTAATATCACCCATTTGGACCCGCGAGAACTTCTCCAGAAATAGTGGCTCTCTAAAGTCGTCCATGTGCAGGTCATAGTAAGCAGAGAGGATTTTGTCGCCTTGCGCTAGGCGCTCAGCTAAATCTTGCTTGGTGATGACTTCGCGCTCTAGCGCCTCGTGAAAAGAGTCTAATAGAAACTCCTTGTTGGGGCGGGTACCACTCTCTTTGAGCCGAGCATAGAATAATTCGAGGGCTTTGTGCATAGCGGTACCAAACGCCAAGTGCGGCTTTTTGGCGTGGGGGACCTTGAGTAATTTGTCGAGTTTGAACAGGTAGGGACAGGTGAGATAGGTGTTGAGGGCGGTGACTGAGAGCGAGAATTTCTCTACGAGGTCTTGGAGGAAGGCGGCCTCAGCGCTCGTGTGATCCAGGATAGGATTTGCGGTCAGCAGCTTCTCAATATGTAGGTGTGCCTTGGCTTCGATTTTCTGTACGTCTAGTTTGTTGACCATCTTGTCACCCAGCTCGGTGAGGAACATGGTAGGGACGGCCCCGCGGGAGGCGCCGGAGGTAGAGTAGGCGGTAGCGTAGCCAATTGTCAGGTTTGATTTGGCCCTAGTAATGGCGACGTAGAAGAGGCGGCGCTCATCTTCGTTTTGTTCCTTATCGGAGAGTTTGACGTTTTGGAGTACACCCTCGGGGAGAGTGATCAGGTTGCGGACGCTGTTGTTGCCCCAGGTACCGTCAACTCCGCGATAGATATAGACGTGCTCCCACTCGAGTCCCTTGGCAGAGTGGGCGGTGGTGAGCGTAATCGCATCGCGGGAGACACCAAAACTGGACTCCTCGATGCGCAGATTGTTGTCTTCCATCAACTCCAAGTTCTCCATAAAGCCCGCAAGATTGAGGACGTGGTTAAAGCGGTTCATCTTTTTGACTTCGTCAAACAAGGTATTCAAGCGCGCGAGACGATGGTGGGCATCTGATTGACTCAACACCCATTTGAGATAACCAGATTTGTCGAGGACAGTGTCAAAAAAGGTGGTGAATGTCGAGTCGGCATCGAGCGTCTGCCATGAGGCGAGACTCGCGAGCGCGGCCTTAATCTGTTTGCGCGAAGTGAGAGTGAGTGAATCGAGCAACTGGGGGTCAGCCAGAATTTCAAACAAATTAAGGCGTTTGTCAGCGGCAAGGCGTGAGATTTTGAGCACATCGAGAGCGTCAATGCCAAAGATATCGTAGTGGAGGATGGTAAAGAGATCCTCGTCGTCGTCCTTCTTGCGCATCTCGTAGATCACGCGCAGGATCTTGAGGAAGTTGCGGACCGTGGGGTCCTCTAGCACATTGGCGCCACCTTGGACAGAGTAGTCGAGGCCGTATTTGACTAGGGTATCGGCAATCATTTTGGACTCGCGGTTCACACGGTAGATGATGGCAATATCCGCAGGTGAGACACCGGTTTTGAGTTTGGCTTTAATATCCTCAGCGATAAAGATCGTCTCGGCCGTGCCGCTACTAATCTCGGCTACGCCGATTGGCTCCCCCTCCCCCTTTTGGGAGACGAGATGAGGATCCACGCCCTTGACCACGTCACCTATGCGCAGATTATTGTGTGAGATGAGGGAGTCGGCCGCGTCCAAGATGAGCTGGGTAGAGCGGTAGTTCTGCTTGAGTGTGATCACCGTGGCCTGCGGGTAGACTATGATGAAAGAAAGTTGGTTTTCGATAGAAGCTCCCTGGAAACGCATAATGGATTGATCGGGGTCGCCGGTGACAAACACGTTTGCCTTGTCTCCCCAAAAGCTCGCCAGTTGGAGCAAGAGTTCGTTTTGCGCGCTATTGGTGTCCTGATACTCGTCCACGAGGAAATACTGGAACCTCTCTTGATAGCTGCTGAGCAATTCGGTGTTGGTTTTGAAGGCATCCACCACTGTGTTGATCATGTCCTCAAAGTCGAACCGTTCTGTTTTTTTGAGCTCTGCTTGGTAGCCAAGGTAGAGTGTCGTCAGCTCGCGGTTTTTGGCCAGATTTTTGACCCGCTTGGCAAGCTCACTTTTCTTTAACTCTCTGGCTTCGTCTGATTTTAAGTTCGACTCTTCCTCGTCTAAGAGCTGAGTAAATTCTGCCGGATCAACACCTTCGCGCTTGAGATCGCTGATGGCGCCAAGGATAGCCTTGACATAGTGGTGAGGAGCGCCGATTGGGCGCATGACGGTGAGCTGAGCGTGGTCTAAGAGGCGGTACATGATCTTGAGCTTCTCAAGCTGAGAGAGCGGCTGCGCTGAGGGGTCGAGGGTGAAGCGGTCGGGGTTGTCTTTGATGACCTCGATACAAAAACTGTGGAAGGTGCTGATATGGCAGTAGTAGGCGGTTACGCCGATCATCTCAGTTAGGCGCGCGCGCATGGCGCGGGCACCCGACTCGGTGAAGGTCAAGGCAAGCACACTGTCGGGGTTCATATCAGTCTGTCTGAGAATATTGGCGATCCTCAAGGCGATGGTCTGCGTCTTGCCGGTGCCTGGGCCCGCCACGACCATGACCGGGCCGTCGAGCGTGTCGACCGCGCGCTTTTGTTCTTTGTTCAATTGCTTGTAGGCTGTTTGGAAGGCGAGGTTTGGGGTTGGTTTAGATTTTTTCATGTAGTGACTTTACCCATTAATCGATTGAACGAAATGTTATTCGTCTATTAATTTTGTTTCTTCCACGGTGTGTGAGAGTTTTTTGGTGCTGACCAACTTTTGGCCAAGCGAGTTAAAACCAGATTGCACCTCGCTAAATTTGTTGTAGGCACTCTTGAGATGTGTGCCTAATGTCACGAGCGAGCCCGTCGATTTGTCATAATCTTTTTGAATGGCGCGAAGGAGCGTAAAGACTTCTTTGGCTCTCTCCTCGATTCGCTTGCCTTCAAATGACAAGAGAATGGTCTGGAGTGCGGCGTAGAGGGTGTTGGGAGAGACTGGGTAGACCCTGGAGGAGCGGGCATACTCCATGAGCTCCTCCTCACCTGCCACCTCGTAGTAGACGGACTCGGAAGGGATGTACATGAGTGCAAAGTCGAGCGTCCCTTCCTCCGGCATAATGTATTTTTTGGTGATGGCGCTGACGTGCTGTTTGATGTCACGTACAAAGGCTTTACGGTACCCTATCTGCTCGTCTTTGCTCGTTGTCCCCACAAGGCGCTGGAAGTTCTCCATTGGGAACTTGGAGTCAATCGGCAGGAGACCCGCATCTGTTTTGATAACCAGATCGACCTTGTCGCCTGATTTAAACGCGTGTTGGGTTGCATAACTTGATTTGGGGAACATCTGGGAGACGAGGTCTTTGAGGACCATCTCGCCGATGTTGCCGCGGAGCTTGGGGGAGCGCAGATAATCCTGTAATTCCTTCATCGACTGACTCGTCTGTGCAAACACTCCTGCCTCGCGCTTGATCTCTCCCATCACCTCGGTGGCGTGGAGGAGACGGTCATGAATATCTTTGGTGCTTGCGGCTAGACTAGTGCCCACAGTATCTTTGGTTGCATTGACTGAGTCGCGTAGCGAGTTTAAGTCATCTTTGAAAAATTTGTAGAGCAGGGCGAAACCGGCAAACATGACAAGTACTATGATGAGGAGAGAGGTGAGGTCCATACTGCTAGTATACTCATACTATGAAATGGATACCACGGATCTTGAGAATCATCTGCTTGTGGGGAGTAGTTGCCGCCATGATTATTTATGTTGAGCCAGAGCTTGTCAAAGATGTGGTGATCCCAAACTCTTATCTACCCTTCTATATCTTGCTGACGATTGCCCTATGGTATAGCACGACGAGCCTGTTGATCGCTATTACGATTGTCGGGGGACTCGTTTTTTCTATGCTCCAGCTTATGCACTGGGGGCTCGCGATCGTTCTTATCTTGACTTTAGTCATTGAAAGTTGGTATATCTATGCTAGACATGAAAAAATCCATGCAACCAATGAACAAACAAATAGAGAATCAGGTTTATCGGATTTTGTATCAAGTCCTCGGCGACGCCAAAAGCGAAGTTGATGTAGAGCTGATCCTCAAATCCCTCATGTCAGAAGGAGAACTCTCGGCTATTGCCAAGCGCCTGGCGATCGCGGTATTCCTGGACAAGCGGCAGTCTTATGAACATATCAAGGACGTGCTCAAAGTCTCAACGGCGACCATTGCAACTGTTGCAGAGAATATGAATAAGCGAGGGATGCAGATGGCGCTCCAAAGGGTGAAAGCCGAAGAATGGGCAGACGTTTGGAGTATCCGGCTTTCGCGAGCGCTAGAGAAGTTGATGAAATAGGTCTGGTATACTAGCGACATGGCGAAGAACTATTACATTACAACGACTAGTCCATATGTAAATAGTGATCCGCACGTGGGATTCGCTCTGGAGATTATCCAAGCAGACGCGCTGGCTAGATTTCACTCTTTGATTGGTGACCAGGTTTTCTTTAATACTGGTACTGATGAACATGGTAAAAAGATATATGAAAAAGCTCTGGAAGCTGGCAAAGAACCTCAAGCTTATGTGGATGAGTATGCTGCTAAGTTTGGTGATTTGAAAAAAGCTCTTAATCTTTCCTATAACAGTTTTTGGCGATCAACACATCCGCTGCATTTAGAGGCAGCGCAAGAAATGTGGCGAAGAGTAGATAAAGCCGGCTATATAGAAAAAGGGGTATACAAAGCGAAATACTGCGTCGGGTGTGAAATGGAAAAAACCGATTCTGACCTGGAAGATGGTAAGTGTCCACTCCATCCCAATAAAGAAATAGAGCTAATTGAAGAAGAAAATTATTTCTTCAAGTTTTCAAAACTTAAAAATAAGCTGCTTAAACATTACGATACCTACCCTGACTTTGTAGTCCCGGCACACAGACAAAAAGAAATCCGCAATTTTGTGGAGGCTGAGCTGTCAGATTTTAGCATTTCGCGTCTTGCGACAAAAATGCCGTGGGGAGTACCAGTTCCCGGGGATGCAAAACACGTAATGTATGTTTGGTTTGATGCTCTTACTTATTATATTTCTGCACTAGGTTGGCCGAAAGATGAGCAGAAGTTCCACGAGTATTGGGGGAGTGTAGATTCCCCAACTGCTGTGCAAGTATGTGGAAAGGATAACTTGCGCCAACAAACTGCTATGTGGCAAGCAATGCTCCTGGCTGCAGGACTGCCGCCTACAAGACAAATACATATCCATGGTTTTATCAATTCTGGTGGTCAAAAAATGAGCAAATCTCTGGGGAATGTTGTCAACCCGATTGAGTACAGTTCGAAATATGGGACGGATGCGCTCCGTTACTACCTGCTTGCAAAAGTATCACCAGATGAGGACTCCGATTTTACCAAAGACAAATTTGAGGAGGCTTACCAGGCAGATCTCGCGAACGGGCTCGGGAATTTGGTTGCCCGGGTAGCTGCCATGGCGGAGGGTCAAATATTTGACGATCAGGAGAAGAAGCTAAAGATGAGTGGAGACGTCGCAAAAGCGCTTGACTTGTACAAGTTTGACGAGGCGATGGGAAAGATCTGGGAGAGAGTGAAAAAAGCTGATCAATATGTGTCGGAGCACAAAGTCTGGACTCTGCAGGGTGAGGAAAAAACCAAGGCTCTTGCGTGGCTCATTACTGAGATCCGCCAGATTGGAGTGGATCTAGCGCCGTTTATGCCAGAAACCGCTCAAAGAATTGTTAAGCAGTTTGGCGGGGTAAAAATAGTCAAAGGCGAAGCACTATTTCCGAGACTAGGATAAATGGACAGGCTACTCTCCCACTCCCAAAATTATTTAACGAACCAGTTAAGAGTGAAGGAGCTTGTAGCGCAGGCAGAGATCCGGGATCAAGACACGGTCGTGGAGATAGGGCCGGGTAAAGGGATCATTACCCAAGAACTCGCTAAGTGCGCTAGGCAAGTGATCGCGGTTGAGGTAGACCCAAAACTTTACTCTTTGCTACAAGGAAAAATAAGTAACCTCAGTAATGTTGAGTTGATACTGGCTGATTTTTTGACGTGGCAGTTGCCCAGTACACCATTTAAAGTGTTTGCCAATATCCCTTTTAATATGACCGCAGAGATAGTGACAAAGTTGGTAAATGATATTAACCCACCTACGCTTGCATATTTGATTATGCAAGATAAGGCAGCAGAGCGGTTTATTGGACAACCGCTTGTACAAGATACGCAATTTTCGATCTTACTGAAGAATGAATTTGAGGTCAGCATAGTTACGAGGATTAGCCGACAGGAGTTTGCTCCTACCCCCAAGGCGGGCGTCGTGCTTATAGAGTTTAGAAAGCGAGACAAACCTTTAGTGGATTCTGCCGAGCGTAAGGCTTTCCGTGATTTTGTAGTCTATGGCTACAACCAGTGGAAACCCACAGTGCTTGAGGCATTTGCCAAGATATTTAGTGCTGGTCAACAGCAAAAACTGAAAAAGGTGGTGGATGTACACGCTAAGCCGCGTGAGCTCAAAATCGAGCAGTGGGTATCACTGTTTAAGACATATCTGCAGGATGTGGGTGAAGAGAAAAAAGCACTTGTTGCAGGTGCAGAACAAAGACTAAAATTGCAGCAGAGAAATTTGCAGAAAATTCACAGGACAAGATGATATGAGTTACCACAATAAACAATTTGCTGAAGCTGAATTGAAGGGAGAACAATTAAATGGAGAGAAATTCTTGAGTTGTAAGTTTGCCGGGACAAACTTGCGATTCAGTTCTTTTACTAAATGCGTCTTTGAAAATTGCGATTTTACGGGGGTAATATTTGATAGGACCTCCTTTGAGTCGTGTTCTTTCCCTGGTAGCAAGCTCAGTCACCTGGATTTTGCTCAAGCCATATTTACTACATGTGATTTCTCTGAGGCGGTTATGGAGAACTGCATCTTCCAGCGGGTAACTATGGGAAGTAAGCAGGAGACAACTAGATATGATTTGCGGGATTGTCGTTTTGTTGAGACCTCGCTGCTAAATGCGATTTTTGTAAAGTGTGATCTAGAGCGCGTGGATTTTGCCAGAGCTAAGCTGGCTGGAGCGATGTTTGACCGGTGTAAGCTCACAAAGGCCAGATTGGTAGGGGCAGATATCTCAGGGGCTAATTTTGAAGGTTCGACAATCGATCACACAGAGCTCGATATGCAGGGATTTGTGCAGTATGGCAATAGCCGTGGGTTTGTGATGGGAGTAGAGCAATGATCGACACTCATGCACATTTGTGGTTTGAAGAATTTAGAGACGATTTGGATCAGGTATTGGAGAGAGCCAAAACGGTGGGAGTAGAGAAAATCGTTGTACCTGGAACAAACACAGAGAGTAGTCAGCAAGCGATAGCGCTGGCAAAGCAATATCTGGGAGTGATCTATCCGGCGGTGGGTATCCACCCTGAGGAATTACTTGAAACTACAAACTGGGAACTAGAAGTCGAGAGCATACGAACTTTGGTTTTGCACAACCGGGAACAGGTGGTGGCGATAGGAGAGATAGGAACGGACGCCAGTTC
>CAZGNX010000031.1:0-9673 GCA_964527065.1 uncultured Pseudomonadales bacterium | reverse complement strand
CGACAGGGGATCTGTCCCTCTCTAAAACATTCGATAAACTCGTTCACTCGAAAGACCTGGATATCATCGTGGGTATAGAAATGTTGTGAGGTGAGGAGCATGCGAGCAGCGAACCCCGCGATAACTAATGCGAAAATGAGCCATTTATGAGAGAACAACTTTGCCATAGTATATAGTATAGAGTATGAAACGGTATTTGCTTGTGGTGGGTGTGGCGCTAGTGTCGCTGGGAATATTTTGGTTTCCGTTTTTGGCAAAAACTCAGACGTTTTGGGGAATAAACTTTGGAGGGCACGGTCAGCAACAACTGGCAGGGATGGCTACTATTGTTCAAAATTTTGACGGACTCAACTATCTGGCAGTCGCCAAAACTCTCTACGATCCGCAGTTACTTGCGCGCGATTTCGCCGGATTTGGCAATGCTCCTATTTACTACGCCGCGCACTTCCCACTCTATCCCCTTCTGATTAGCGGACTCGACATGTTCGTAAGCGGCCCACAAGCACTTATACTCTCGATTGTTATTTCTAACGGATTATTAGCAATCGGCCTATGTTTTTTCTTTTCGACACTTATCAAAGACAACAAGCTGGCAGTGATCCTCACGACTGTTGCGCTCTTTTTCCCGGCACGGATGCTGTCTGTGCGGGGCGTGGGGTCGAGCGAGCCGCTGTTTATGTTTTTTGTCCTGATGTCCCTCGCCCTGGCGTATAGGGGTAAGCATTGGTGGGGAGCGATCCTGGGTAGTCTTGCTGTGCTTACTCGTAGTCCCGGAATCTTTCTCTTTGGTGCCTACGCCCTTGCAGCCATTGCCAGCTACACAACTGACTGGAAAAAAATTTTGAGTAGGCTCACTCCGTACCTCCTGATGCCGCTCTCCCTCGCCCTGCTGTTTGCCTATTACGGAGTGACTTTTGGCAATTTTTGGGCGTATTTTAATAGTAGCAGTGAGCTGCACCCTGTGTTTTTCCCGCCTTTTCTGATCTTCTCCAATACGGCTCGTTGGATTAGCGATATGTGGAGGGAGGATATTATCTATCTCTATCTTATATATGGGGCGGGGATTGTATTATATATCAAGCAAATTGGCATAAAGTGTGGATTTGAACACCTCTCTACGGTTGGTTATGGGGTTTTTTATGGACTGATTCTCTTGCTCATCTCGCACCGCGACCTTTCACGCTATGCCCTGCCCATTGCGCCCATTGCACTGCTTGGTTTTGCCCCACTACTGAGCGTAAAATCGGCAAAATGGCTCCTGCTGTTACTGGTTCCGATTTACTTGTTTGGATGGCAGTTTGTCGTGGGTAATGTCCAGCCAGTCTCTGATTGGGGTGCGCTACTCTAAATCTATTTTTTCTTCCACACCAAATGCGAGTAGGCAAAGAAGTTCCAGAACATGCCGACCAGTATACCGGCAACTGCAAAGACGAGCCCAGTGTCTAGGCTAAAGGCAAAACTGCCTATACTTGAGCTAAAGATAGTAAATAATCCGATATAGCGCTCGCCGAGGCTCGCCAGCAGGAACTGGATAAGTAGCGATCCACCAGAGGCTAGATTGAACTGGAGGAATTTGAGGGGGAGTTGGGCGGCCTTGAGTTTGCGATCCCTAAAGGTCCAGAGATTACTCCAGGTAAAGTTGCTGAGAATCGCCGTCTCGATCGCCAGAATTAGGGCGATCTGGTAGGGAGTCAATGGACCGAAATTGCTCTGGAATACGAGGCGGTAAAAGTGGAGGGTGATGAGCTGGATGAGTGAGCCAAATCCTCCCACCAAAAGAAACTTGAGGATGCGGCTGTGGAGAATCGTATTGAGTCTGACTTTCATAATGTAGATTATCGTGTTGATAATGTATTCAGGACCGAGCTTGGACTTACCTTTTTCTCGGTCCTGGAACTTGAACGCTACTTCACTTACTTTATACTTATTTTGCAAACTTTTCACTAAAAAGCCTATCTGCCAAGTGTAGCCTTGAAAGGCGGTGCTAGTTAGGTTGGGTAAGATAGCTTCTACGACTTCCCGTTTGATAGCACGGTAGCCGGTTGTCCAGTCGTGAATACGGAAATTAAGCATGACGATTTGAATAAAGCGGTTGCCCACAACCGAGAGGAATTTGCGGTGCAGTCCCCAGGTTTTAGGAATGCCGCCACCGTGAATGTAGCGAGAACCAAGCACAATGTCGGAGCCAGCGGTAATGTCTTTAAGCATTGCGGGGATAATGGTGGGGTCATGCTGAAGATCGGCGTCAAATTCGAAAAGAATATCCGCGCGATATTTTTTGATGGCGTAGGCAAAGCCCTTTTTATATGCATGCCCAAGTCCCGCTTTGCGTTTGTTATTTAGTAAGTGGACAAAGGGATATTTTTTGATAATTGTCGTGATTACACGCGCCGTAGCGTCTGGTGAGTTGTCGTCGACAAATAAGATTTGCATGTCGTACTCAGGACAGTCACGAAATACTTTGGCGAGCGCCAAGGTGGTTGGTAGAACATTGCCCGCTTCATTGTACGTGGGGATAACGATAACTACTCTAGTTTGCATATGATGCGAGCATTTTTTTCATACCAGATTTGAAATCAGTTTTAGGTTCCCACCCAAGTATTTTTTTGGCTTTGCTGATATCGGGGCAACGACGTTTGGGATCGTCCCCTAAGTTTGCGCGAGACTCTTTGGTCAACTCCTTGCCAGCCACTATTTCAAAAATTGTAATGGCTTCAGATAATGTCAATTCGGTGGGGTTGCCTAAGTTGATGACTTGGCCCACGGCTTTGTCAGACTCATAAAGTCGCATAATACCATCAACCAGATCATCAATATAACAAAATGAACGGGTGGAGGAGCCATCGCCATACAGGGGCAAGACTTTGTTGTGGAGATGACAGTCGACCAGGTTGATGGTAAAGCGCCCGTCGTCCAGCCGCATGTTTGGACCATAAGTATTAAAAATTCGTACTACTTTGATTTTGGTACGTCCCAGTCGATGATAAGCAAAAGCCAAGGCCTCCATGGCACGCTTGCCCTCGTCGTAGCAACTGCGGGGACCGTTGGGGTTGACATTACCCCAGTATTCTTCTTTCTGTGGGTGAACAAGTGGGTCTCCATACACTTCAGATGTGGAGGCAAAAATGATTTGGCAACGGTTACTATGGGCGAGCTCTAGCATGCGCTGAGTACCCAGCGTGTTGACCATGAGTGTCTCGACCGGGTAGTTGATGTAGCTAATTGGCGAGGCGGGGTTGGGGGAGGCAGGAGAGGCAAAGTGGAGGATTGCATCCAAGCCAGAAACGTTTTCTGGCAATGGTTGGCAGAGATCATGCTCGATAAGGTGGAAATGAGAATTGCTATCAAATTGTGCAAGATTGTCCCTTGAACCTGAGAGGAAATTGTCGACGCAGATCACGTCGTGACCATCGTCAAGGAATCTTTTACAAAGATGACTACCAATAAACCCTGCTCCTCCCGTGATTAAGATTTTTGACATATTACTTTTCTAATTCTAGATCGGCCTCAACCATTAGTCGCACCAGTTCGTCAAAACTAGTTTTGGGTACCCAACCCAAAATCTTTTTGGCTTTGCTTGCATCCCCGATCAAATGGTCTACCTCAGCTGGACGAGTGTAGCGGGGATCGTTCCATACAACTCTGCTCTCCCAATCTTTGATCCCGGCAAAGGCAAACGCTTTTTCGACAAACTCCGAGACTGCATGAGTTTCGCCGGTTGCGATCACAAAATCTTCTGGTGTCTCTTGCTGTAGCATGAGCCACATCATCTCGACATAGTCTTTGGCATAACCCCAATCCCGCTGAGCATCGGGATTGCCCAAGTAGAGCTTGTCGGCTTTGCCGAGCTTGATTTTCGCGACTGTGTTAGTGATTTTGCGTGTGACAAACTCGAGACCGCGCCGGGGCGACTCGTGGTTGAACAGGATACCTGAGACGGCAAATAGATCGTAGGACTCCCGATAATTAACGGTGATCCAGTGTCCATACACTTTGGCCACACCATAGGGAGAGCGAGGGTAAAACGGCGTGGACTCAGTTTGGGGGACTTGCTGGACTTTGCCAAACATTTCGCTACTGCTGGCTTGGTAAAACTTGGCGTGAGAGCCGGCCATACGCATGGCGTCAAGCATACGAGTGACTCCCAGGGCTGTCGACTCCCCTGTGTAGCCTGGCTGGTCCCAACTAGCTTTGACAAAGCTCTGGGCGGCAAGATTATAGATTTCGTCAGGTTTTGATTCTTTGATGGCCTCAAAGAGGGAGTATTGATCCAGCAGATCCCCTGAGAGTAGATGGATCTTGTCGACTATGCCAGCGATCCGGTTGTGGTTGGTTGTTGAGGTCCGCCGTGACAAACCATAAACGTCGTAGCCCTTGTCAAGCAATAGTTCAGCGAGATATGAGCCGTCCTGACCGGTGATACCGGTAATGAGAGCCTTTTTCTTCATAAGATTTTTTCCTTGTAGTCATTATAGACACTCTCCAGAGTTTCACGCAAGGAATGAGTTGGTTCCCAGCCAGTTGTTGAGCGGAATTTAGTGGCGTCGGCAATGAGAATAGGGACATCTGATACGCGGCTTTTGGTATTTGTTTTGCTTATCTCTACTTTGGTATCTGTAATACTTTCGAAAGTATGGATAATGTCTGTAACTGTACTCCCCTTTCCGCTGCCTATGTTATACACTTCACCACTCACGCATTTTTCTGAAGCAAGGATATAGGCTTTGACCATATCTTGAACGGCCGTAAAGTCACGGATACTCTCTGTATTACCCACTATAATTACCGCTTTTTGCTTGCCTAACTTAATATCAACAAACTGTTTAGCGAGCGCTGGTATGACAAACTGTGTAGTTTGACCGGCGCCAGTATGATTGAAGGGTCTAAGGCGGACTATGTTGAGACCATAAGAGAGGAAGTATTGGTACGCGAGCATGTCTTGCGCAACCTTAGAGACAGCATAAGGGTTGAGTGGTCGTAGCGGCGTCTCCTCACTGATTGGTAGCTCGCTTTCTTTAACTCGTCCATATTCGTTGGCCGAGCAGACAGCAATCACCCGCGCTTTCGATGCATGGAGGCGGATTGATTCCAAAAGATTATATTGGAGGAGAAGGTTGTCGGTCAGCACCTTCCCGGCGCGCTCAATACTATCTGCAACTACTGAGAGTGAGGCCAGGTGGTAGATCACATCGGGGGCGGCTGTTTTGATGAGCTGCTGGGCAAATGACGAGTCGGTAAGATCGCCCGAGATAATGTGATCCTCCGGCAAGAGCCGGCTTACGTCGCTTGTGGATTGATATACGGCGCCGTAGATGTCACTGTCGCCTCGTGCTTGGAGTTCTTGTATCAAGTGCGCTCCCACAAAGCCGCTGGCACCGGTAATTAAGATTCTTTTCATCGTCCGACTCCTTGGTATTGCAATCCCATGGCTTTGGCAGTCACTGGTTCGTATTGATTACGCGTGTCAAAGAAATATTTGGGAGATTGCATCAGTGAACTCAGCTTGGCAAGATCGAGGTTTTTGAACTGGTCCCATTCCACTAGGAGCATAAGAACATGGGCACCTGTGGCGGCGAGATATGGGTCTGTAAAATCTGCCGGGACGATAGGATCGGCTGTTTTGACTTTGGCACCCTTGGATTGTAGCCAAGGGATAATCACTCCGGCGGGTGCCACTCTCGTGTCGTTGGTGTTGGGCTTGAAAGATAGGCCCAGCACAGCCACCGTTTTGCCTGCGAATCCGCCCACGAGCTGGTCATACTTGCTCATCAAGCGTGGGATGCGACTCTCGTTGCGCTCGTCAACCGCAATAAAAATACTTTCCTTCTCTCCCACTGATTTGGCATAGGCGGCGATCTCTTTGACATCTTTGGGGAAGCACGATCCTCCGTATCCTAGGCCCGGATACCAGTAATGGGATCCGATACGGGAGTCCGCACCAATCCCAGCAATAACCTCCCCTACATCCGCACCGTTTAACTCACATAAGTCGGCCATTTGATTGGCAAAGGTGATACGCATGGCCAGATAGACATTACTCGCATACTTGGCCATCTGAGCCGACTCGGGCTTCATCGCGATGATGTTAGTCGTCAGAGAAGTGTGGAGTTTCTTGAGTATATCGATAGTACGAGGGTCTGTCGCACCAATCACTACACGATCAGGATGCAGGGTATCCTCGACTGCCGAGCCCTCTTTGAGAAATTCGGGGACTGAGGCGATGTCAAAAGTAACTTTGGATATGGACGCAATCAACTCGTGAACTTTTTGATTGGTACCAGGAGGTACCGTGCTCTTGATGACTACAATTGCCCCTTCTTTGAGGTGCATAGCAGCAGCGCTAGAGGCCGCCATCACATATTTCAGATCTGCTTGACCGTCAGGTGCTGAGGGGGTACCTACCATAATCATGATAATGTCAGCATCCTTGACTGCAGTTTCGTAGTCCGTGGTAAAAGTGAGGTGGCCATTTTTTTGTGTTTCTACCAAGAGCTCTTGTAGCCCGGGCTCAAAAAAGGGTACTTTGCCGGTTTTGAGCGAGTCGATTTTAGTCGCGTCGATATCGAGCCCTACTACATCATGTCCCTGTTTCGCAAAAACTGTGGCAGTGACGACTCCGACAAATCCCGTCCCGATACAGGCTATTTTCATACTTTAGCTATGATAACACTCTTATATTAGCTTGGCGACAATTTGGGCAAAATGAGGATGGATCGACATTTGTTTAACCCCATCTCTGAGACTGAACCAGCGTGCATCGTGGTACTCGGAGCGGAGGAAGTTAAATTTTTGCACAGGGATGTGGACTAGATGCCAAACATCATAGTGTGTCATACACCCCAGGTGAGAGCGATCAACAACAGTGACTGAGAGGTTGAACGGTTCAAGCATGTCGGGAGTAATAACTACTTGCAGTTCTTCTTGCATTTCGCGGATGGCGGCACCGCTTGGTGTCTCGCCCGGTTCTATATGGCCACCGGGTGGGATCCAGCCTTCTGCTTTGATGTGATCACCCAGATAGATTTGGTTTTTATCCCGGTTGTAGGGGAGGAAGAATGAGCAGAAGTGGTCGAGATTACCCTCTTTTTTCGTGTGGGAGGATTGAGAAGACTTGAGTTGTTTAAATGCGTCGATGGCGACTGGGTCTACTGCAGGCAGAGGATAGATTGATTCGATTTCGTCCCAGGCAGATTGGAGCATGAGGAAATTTTAGCATGCCCGTGCGAGCAATATAGGAGAGCGACCTGCCTGCCGGCAGGCAGGGTGCAGAGAAGCGAACCAGATCTGCCTGCGCAGGCAGGTATGCGCTAGTTCTACAACCCGAACGGAACGCAGTATAATCTGAAAGTTCTTGATACTGCGTGGAGTGAGAGTGCAACGTGGTCAAGGAACGCAGTGACGCAGACGTACATTTTTGTACCTTAAACCCGTTTTTCCAATTTTTGTTTTTATCTACCCTGTTCTTGGTTTAAAGATTCACTATCCCTTCAGCTCAGTGTAGAGGGGTTAGGGGTGAATTCACTGAGCTGAAAAGTAGCTAAAAATACTCAGAAAATATGTCCTATAACTTGACGAAAGCCTGGGAAAATGGTAGAATTCGCGCTAATTGTTAGCCTGGTAGATGTGCAAATTGCGCACTTATAACCAACTATCAATAGCACCTTGACGTGCTGTGCTTAAAACACTTTTTCCTTAGGTGTACCGAGCTGACAATTATTTGTCACTTCGATACACCTTAAGGAGAGGTGTTGCAATGAAAAACAAAACCACCATCTTATTGCTCTTGGCGATTTTAGTCGCCCCCATGCTTGCATGTGCGCTATCTGCAATTCCAACGCTCATGCCAGCAAGCACCCCACCCGCCCTTCCACAATATGTGGCCCCCACCCCAACCCCAACCTATGCCCCGCTTCCAAGAATGAACCCCGGAGACAGCGTAACTGTCACCGACGGATCAGGGAAACTGGTGTGGATTGAGTACTTGGGTAACTCAGGAGGCTATGATAGCTGGAATTGCGTGTCCAACGCCCCGGGTAGAGAATCAGACTGCAAAAGCTCTGATTTGGAAGTTCACCAAAACTTCTTCTACTGGGGTAGTGAACAAATCGGCTGGAACGGCGACGACGGGTACGTCCATCTCTACAAAAACTGGCATATTACCACCTCGGCCGAAAAGCCCACTATGCCTTAGAGATGACTTCGAAGAGTTGAGTAGATCATCTGATCTACTCTTCCCTTCGGGGAAATGTTCCACAAGGAACAAAGCACAGCATGTCATCAAAACTTTCACTTTAGTATATGAAAGTCGCCGAAGGCGACACCACATCCCCCTCTAAAAATAAAGAATCTTAAAACCCCTTTTTATCTTACTGTCTTCTGGTTTTAAGATTCATTCCATTTCAGCTCAGTGTAGAGGGGTTAGGGGTGAATACACTGAGCTGAATGTAGCTAAAGTATGAGATAATTTGGATTATGAGTGGTACGATTCTCGAAAAGCAAAATTTTAATTATTCAGAGTTACTAGGACAACAAATTGCTCAATTCGATCTACTAAAATCAGAAGTTAAGCGCGGCCAAATAACAATGAAGTCCCTATCGTTAGGAATTGACCGCAAGAATGGTCACTCTAAAAAAATATCTCAGGAAATTCAACCTGATAAACTTGAACAAAGAATAGTTGAGGCAAAGACTACTATTGAGGACAGTAGTACTGCATGGGCAAAATGTGTGGGCGCTGACTCACGTGCAGAATTTGAAATTGCCAAGCTAGAGCCCGATAAATATCCGTGGCTACAAAAAGGCAACAACTTCCAACCAAGAATGTTTCTACAACACACTTCGCTCAAAGACGGGTCAAAAATAATAAACCAAGTAGTATCTAACTCACTGGCAAAGTTATTCGGAGTAATACGATCAGTAGGATATCCAGTCAAATATAAGGAGGCTGGAAATAATTATATTGCGTCTTATGGGAGAGGATTCCGAGATGTTGTCGAACAGACATTGGTAATTTTTTCTGAGGAGGATGCCTGGGATCTTGCGAATAAACTCGGAACTTTTGAATCTGATGCTTTGGCTGGGGAGAGAAGAATACCTGGTGATCAAGAAATTATTGATCGTGCGTTCTTTGTAGCCACATTTCCTGGTGATCCCCATTTTGACATCTCATCAAATCCCGTTGATCCGAGTATATCTATGCGTGATCGGGTAAGCCGTGAGGTAGATAAGCAATCTGATCAAAATAGTCTTATGGAATATGGCGATGATTATACTGCTTTGTGGTTAGGTAGACTTGGAGCTACCGCTACTGCAATATATAAAGTAGAAGATAATAAGGTAATCGAAAGAGCTGGATCTACTACTTATGATGACAACGCTCAGTTGGTGGATGGTTACTTGATAAATGCACTCTCAGGCAGAATGTATAAAAGGACAAATAGAGAATCAAATAATTTAGATAGTTTGCCCGCTGAAACTCAAAAGAAACTTCCAACTACCAAGCTAACGTTATTTCATGGTAAACATGAAGGGGTGGGTGGATTGGTAGATGTATCTATTGGTAAAGATAGATTTGTCTTCTATCTAAAGGCTAATAGTAGTTCAAAAAGAGTAGTAGAGGCTGGAAAGAGATTAGTAGGTTAACTCATTTTGACCACTTTAGTTAATGAAAGTC
>CAZGNX010000030.1:0-9872 GCA_964527065.1 uncultured Pseudomonadales bacterium | reverse complement strand
TGGTTCTTATCAGCAGGGAAAGTCTCTTGGCTTTCAGGGTAAGTGTGGAACCGTCGAACAAATCGATATTCATTGTGGCACTCCGCAGCAATACATCACTTCCCGAACGCGAATTAACCCGCCGTGTGACAAATCAACACCAACACCCACGCCTAGACCTTCACCTTCTCTTACACCCTCACCTTCTCTTACACCCTCACCCTCTCCCAGCCCTTCGGTTGCACCACCCACCCTCGCATGTATCGGCCTGACCAAAGACAAGCCTGATGCAGACATCGTCATCGGTTCCAACCTGCAGTTTACTTGTAGTGGCGCCTCCACCCCCGTGGGAGTGGTCGCACCCCTTACCTACAACTTCCGTTTGCGCATAGACTCGGGCGCGTGGCAGAGTTTGTCTGCGACTGCCAACAAGGCCAATTACACAGTGCCGTCTGTGGGAGACTACGACGTAGAGTGCAGGGTATGTGGCACCATAGGGACCGCAAACGTATGTAGCCCGACATGGACAGGAGCGACACTATGAATAAACAACTCAAGCTCATCCTCACGGGACTCGCTGCACTAGCAGTCGTAGTAATGGGGGTGTTTGTGGTGAGGTCGCTCAACCAAGAAGGTAGCGTGCCTGCACAACTCTCATCACCCGCACCTGCCGCTACCCCTGCCCCACCAGCTAAACCCGACATTTTTACCATCGGGCAACCCGCAGTATGCAAACTTTCCTTCAAGGTCAAGCCCGTTCTCGTACCTGGCCTCAGTTGTGTGAGCAAAGATCTCTACAAAGATGTCTCGACCAATACGGCAGGCACTTATGCGACGACGGCAGGTAACAAACTGGTGGCGAGCACAGAGCTTGTGCCTGGCACGCAATACGTCTATGTAATTAGCTATAGCAACACAGGTACGGGTGCTACGGCAGGAACTATAGAAGATGTCTTGCCTGCAGGGCTCACTTTTGTGGATGCTAGTGCTGAATGCACTTACGCTAGTGCGACGCGAAAAGTAACGTGTACTCTCCCAAGTGTGGCGGCAAGCGCCAGTGGGACACGGGCGATCCGCTTTAGAGTAGATTCATCTATCGCGGTTGATAGCATAACCAACACGGCTACAGTGATCCCCACCTCTGGGACGCAATCTACTTGTCGGCTGAGTAACCCTATCCAAAAGCCGGTTATGGCATGTATCTCGATCACCAAGGCGCCAACTGGGGGAGCGGCGGCAATTGGAGACAAGCTGACATTTACCTGTGCTGGATCTGTGACACCGCCCTCTGCCGGGACACTCAGTTACAAATTCCGCTATAGTATCAACAATGGGGCAGTGACTGAACTAGTCAACAAAACACCCACCACAGCCGAATTAACTATAGCCGCATGCGGCACCTACAAAGTCGAGTGTCAAGCTTGTGCGACACTCAACGGAGTACTAACCTGTAAACCTACTTGGACAGGAGCCACACAATGAAAAAATCCCTCCTCATCGGAATAGCAATATTTGCCGTCATTATGATTGGGATCCTCGTCGTTTATATGGTGCGCAAACCCACTACGCCATTGCCTACACCCAGGCCAAGCACCACAACTACTGCCTCGGCCGCACCGGTTGACGTATTTAGCGTGGGCGTACATCCTAGTAACAACCCAGCGCCTTCATCATCGGATGTGTGTTCCACTACTTTTGTAGTGGCGTGTGCCAGTAGTACTCCCTCTCCCTCGCCTTCGGCTCCTGTCTCTCCATCTCCTACCCCCTCTCCTTCACCGTCGATTCCAGCCTCGGCCTCGCTGGACTGTGTCGCCAAACGCATGTATTTGGATGATAGCCGCAATCGAGCCGGCTTTTACTACACAGAACAAGAGATCAGCGACACCAATACACTCCAGGACGGGCAAACCATCGTCTATAGTGTGATAGCTAAGAACACGGGCGGCAATAGTGTGCCAGATACGACAATTACCGACACCCTCTCGGGTAACCTGACTTATGTCGATGGAGACAGTGGGTGTACCTATGACGCCACAACGCGCGTAGTCACCTGTACAATTGGAGCTCTCTCGGCAGGGAGTGAAGCCTCACGCTCTTTCCGCACCAAGGTTAGCGTGACGGGTATTGCCTCTGTTGCCAACACGGCCGAGGTGGCCTCGACCAATGGCCAGCGTGATAGTTGTAGCGTCCGGATAGATGCAACGGGCAAGGTAGTAGTGCCTCCCTCCGCCGCCCCCACTGCTCTACCTGTGGCTGGTGTGTTTGAAATCACCGCCGGCACGATAGGAATGGGCGTAATCTTCTTGATCCTGGGCGGGTTGGGGTTGCTGTTACTATAATAACCAAGTACCAATAATCAAGCTCCAAGCAATTAAGAATTGTTTAATGTTCCAATTGGGTATTACAGGATTGTTTGAGTACCTGCCTGCCGGCAGGCAGGTTGAGATTTGATTATTGGTTACTATTATCATTTCCAACTAGGAAAGAGACTAAATAGCATATTCCAATGTTCTTGTGATAGTGGGATGGCATAGAGCATGGGGGAAATGAGTAGTAAGGAAATAGAAAAGAGGAAACAGACAACTAAGATATATCTTTTAGGCAAGGTGGTAACCCAGGTTGCAAGGATTACAGAGAGAAAAGTGGCGCTTGGGAGATAGTGATAAAAGAACATAATGCGGGGAGACAAAAGCCAAGGGAGGGTGAAGACAAAGTAGAGAATATAGAGTATAGAGTATGGATATCTCAATAATTTGGTTAATTGCATGATGAGGGCGACGAGGCCGAGCCAAAGGATGAGTGGGTTGGCTTGGGCGTAGATGTGGCGGGTTATACCTTCTAGGTATTGCACGTAATACCAAACCGGGCGGGCGGCAAAAATCCACTGGAGCGGAGTGGACTGGTAGCCATGGGTAGCCTCTAAATGGGTATGGTAATACCACATTTGCCTGTGTAGCTCGATAAACTGTTCCCAAGTATGGCCCGCCAGGATAAAGGGAGCGAAAGTTAGAATGTAGACGAGAGCGGCAATACTTATTAGTCGAATAATAAATAAAGAATAATGAATAGCGGAAGGGAGGGAGAATTTGATGGGGTTATTGTATAAGTAGATGAGGGCGAGTGGGAGGGCGCCGTAGATGGCGCTCCATTTGGAGCCTAGGGCGAGGCCGAAGAGGACCGCCGACAATTTCCAGCGCGACCTGACTGCTGCGTAAAGTGACCAGATAAAGAAGGCGAGCATATAGACATCATTCATGGCAATGCGCGATTGGGCTATATGCAGACCCTCGATGGCCAGGAGGAAGGCGGATAGGAGGGCGATGTCACGCTGACGCACGAGTGCATGAATGAACAGATACAGACCAAGAATGCTTATGGCTCCGGCAACAGCGGAACCTATACGCCAACCAAAACTATTTTCACCAAAGAGGAGCATGCCCCCTACCATGCCGTATTTGGCTACCCCAGGATGCGTCCATTCGTAGGCCACGCCTTCTGGGGGTGTGGTCCACCACTGCCAAGCTTCAAGATGATTGTGGAGATACTGCCGGGCAGTAAAGGCGTGGTAGACCTCGTCAAAAATATATGTTTGTGGGTATACAAGATTGTACAAACGCAAGAACGCGGCAATGATCAATATGCCAACAAGTAGTTTATTCGATTTAAGATTTATGATTAACGATTTAAGAAATGATGGCCAGTGCCAGACAGTGGCGAGAGCCAGCGCGGTGAGGGTCGTGATCCACGAGACAACTGAGATAAACGCGGGTGTCACTGGCCAAGTCTGATCGTGACCTACCCACCAGTAAGCCGCCCAGAGATTTAGGGTAAAGGTGAGTGTGAGGAGGCTCAGTGGGAATAAGAGCCATCGTTCCTGGACTGTGGCGAGGGCGAGAAGTGGCAAACCAAATAAGAGATGGCGCTCGTGCATACGGGTAGTAAAAGTAAAAAATACGATGAGGATAGTTGCGGCAACGCGCAAGGAATAACCTGGATCAAACTTGGTTTGGCGCCAGTTTTTGAGCAAGTTAAGCGTCAAAGCAACAAACAGCGCGAGTCCTGCCGTATGTGCAGAGACACCTAGCACTATTTGAGAGTCAGGGGGCCAATAATTGGTAGGTACGAGTGACCAAAGATTCCAGGCGTTGATCGTGGTAAAGGGGTAGGTGGCGGCTTGCTCTATGGTGCGCGACCACATTAGTTTGAAGGCTCCACTTCCTGCCATGGGGAGGCCGGTGGCAAAAAAAGTGAGTGCAGAGAACAGTGGGAACTGCCACCATCCCTGTCCCCGCTTGAGCGAAACAATCCATATGATGGGGGCAGAAAGCACAACAATTGGCTTGATGGCTACCGCAAGACCAAAGATGATCGAGGGGTATATAGTATGGTGTAGAGAGTATTGAGTTTGGGGGCGAGTCAAGAGCAATAGTGCAATCGCCGCAAGGAGTGCAGGGATTGTATCGATCTGTCCCCAAAAAGCGGTATCGCCGATCAAAGCAGGAGAAAGCATGAGGAGGGTCCATACCAACCACTTCCCCTTCCCTGACCACAACCACGTGATCCAGGCAATGAGTCCAACTTCGAGTACACTTACCACAATTTTGAATACTAGACCAAAGGGGGCACCGGTTGCTTGTGCGAGAAGAGAGATGGGTGCAAAGCTGTAGAGCGGGAGCGGGAGATAATCCGACCAGTTACCCGTATAAAAATTGGCGGGGCCTACACGCAACATATGTAGTGCCCAGGCATGAAACGTATTCATGTCATAGTATTGGGCGGGAGTGGTAACACCATAGAAACGGAGTGCGAGTCCCAGTAGGAGCACAACGAGCATGACCCAAGATGTCCTATTCTCCTTTGAGTTTGCCCGCCACATAGGCATGGATATCCTCGACTTTTGTTTTGGGGACTAAGACCCATTGACCTTTATACGGAGAGAGGTTTTTGGGGGTCACAAACAGCTCGCTAATGTCGATCGTTTTGGGGGTAACATTGTCTTTGGAGTAGCCAAGAAAAAGACGGATAAAGGCACCGATTTCGGCTTCGCGAATATCCGAGATGAGCGAGTCTTGCACGCTAGTCAAGAGATTCTCGAGCTTGGCTGGGTTCAAGAGTGTATTAGAGGAGAGGAGCTTGTTTTTGAAAGCCAGGACGACTTTTTCTTGCCGCTGAGAGCGAGCAAAGTCTGTACCCTCTTCTCCCTGTGCATGGCGCGAGCGGGCATATTTGAGGGCAGTCGCACCATCCATATGAGCTGGGCCTTGGACAAAGCGGAGATGTTCGTAGCGGTCGCTCTCTGGCTCAACTGTTTCTAGTCCTGGAATGGGATATTTGAAATCTTCAAAAGTGCGATCAACATTTACGTCTATCCCCCCTACTGCATCAATCAATTTTTCAAAGCCGCTAAAGTCGAGTACAACGGCGTACTGGACGCTTAATCCCGTGACTTCGGCTACAGCAGATTTGACCAGGTCTCGCCCCCCAAATTCCCGTTTCTCATTGCCGTAATGAAAAGCAGTATTGATCTTGGCTTGGAGGGAGTCGACCCAAACGTCACGGGGGATGGGGATGAGCGCAATTTGGTTTGAGAGATGGTCATAAGAAAACAACATGATGCTGTCGGTTAGGTCGCCAGCTTGGTGTCCCTGCCCCGCTATACCCAAAAATACTACGTTTGTACGACCATCCACGCTGGCGAGCGTACTGGCAGGATCGCCCGTCATACCGGCGACTATTTGGCCAGAGCTACGGTTGCGTAAATAGAGCCACGCCCCCATGACGAGGCAACCGAGGGCTGCGGCTAGAATAAGCAGTTTATGTTTTGACATGAGTAAGCTGTTTGATGATTGCGTTAAAACTCTCGGGTTTTAAACTAGCAGTGGAGACAATTACGCCGGCGAGACCCAAGGTGAGCAAGTCAGAGATATTGTCCGCATTGACCGAGCCGCCATACATAGCGGTGGCGACGCCATAAATTTTTTTAATCTTACCCAGGACACTTTCGATTACTTCTAGCGGCGCCGTCTGGGTACCTCCGATATCCCCCTCTGGCTCAAAACAAAAGAGGCAGCGGGAGACGAGCTCATCCTCCAAGGCGGCACGTTGTCCGACAATGTCTTCTTCTCTCAAGCAGACGATGGGGGTAATACCGACATCGAGGAGCTCTCTGACTTTGCCCGCGATCTCACTTGGGCTTTCGTGGAAATAGTGACGGCGCTCCGAGTGGCCCACAATACAATAGGTGGCGCCGAGATCTAGTAACTGTTGCGCGTTCACCGCTCCGGTATATGAGCCGGCGGGAAATGGAGAGACGTCTTGGGCACATAGAGTCAATGCAGGAGAGGATGAATGCACGAGTGCAAGGTGTGGCAAGCTCGGGGCTACTATAATACTCTTGTGCAAAGCGACAGTCTTGACCCAAGATGCAACCTCTTCCAGCGTTTTGTGAGACTTGAAGTTGGCGACTACGAGAAATGGCATATGTAGTACTATTGTACCTTATGGATGATTATCTCCAAGAGCTGAATGAAGAACAGATGGCCGCAGCTACACATAGCGGGACACCCCTTCTCATCATGGCGGGAGCAGGAAGTGGCAAAACTAAGATGCTCACCTACAAGGCCGCGCACCTCATTCACACTGGTGTGATCACCCCGGAGGAGCTACTCATGGTGACATTTACCAATAAGGCGGCAGGAGAGATGAAGGAGCGGCTTTTTAAGATTGTAGGTAAGCGATTACCTCATGTAGGCACCTTTCACTCGATGTCGGCGAGGATACTGCGACGTGAGGCCCGCCACGCAGGACTATCACCAGATTTTGTCATCTACGATGACTCCGATCAGGAGGCACTTGTGAAAGAAATTAGTGAGGCACTTGGCCTTGATCCCAAGCGATTCCGTCCCCGAGCCCTGATCTCGGCTATCTCAGGCGCCAAGCAAGAAATGGTTACGCCTCAGCAGTATCTCACTATGGCACGAGGGCCATTCCAGGAGTCTGTAGCCGAAGTCTATATCCGCTACCAAAAAATGCTTGCGGCGTATAGTGCCATAGATTTTGACGATTTGCTAAATGAGGTAGTACGGCTTTGGCAAAATAACCCAGAAGTGCTTGACCGTTATCAAGATTTGTTTCGCTACATTTTTGTGGACGAGTACCAAGATACTAATACTGCCCAATATCTCTTTACCACCCTACTTGCGGGCAAATACAAACAACTCACCGTGGTGGGGGACGCCTCCCAGTCAATATACGGCTGGAGGGGTGCGGACTACCGCAACATGGCGCGCCTCAAAAAAGACTATCCGGATCTCACCGAGCTGCGCCTCTCGCGCAACTACCGTAGCAGCCAAAATATCCTGGACGCGGCAACAGGTGTAATTGGTCACAACAAAAATCACCCGATCCTCTCTCTCTGGACGCAGGCTGGGGCAGGCGAGAAAATTACACTAATTGAGGCGTATAGCGGGAGCGATGAGGCGGCGCGCCTCACTAGCGAGATCCTGAGACTCCACGAGAGTCACTCTTGGAGCGAGATTGCGCTCCTCTATCGTACCAATGCCCAGTCGCGGGCGATTGAAGAAGCTTTTATCCGCTCTGGTATTCCTTACGTCTTGATAGGAGGCACCAAGTTTTATGAGCGCAAGGAAATCAAAGACCTCCTGGCCTATTTGCGCCTTTTACTCAACCCCAAAGACGGGGTGAGCTACAAGCGTGCGGAAAAGGTGGGTAAGAGACGACTCGCCATGGTGCTCGCCCTCAGTGAGCAGATGGAGATCAGGCAAATGAGTCCCGATGAGATTTTGGGCCTGGTGATCGAGACGTCTCGCTACCTTGACCAATTTGAGGAGAAGGTGGAGGAAGATCTCTCGCGCATCGAAAACATCAAAGAGCTGCAGGCGGTGGCCACCGAGTTTAGCGACCTCGGCGAGTTCTTGGAGAATGTGGCGCTTGTACAGTCGGAGTACTCCGCCGGTGAGAAAACCAAGGTGAACAAGACTGACCACGTGACACTCATGACGCTCCACTCAGCCAAAGGACTTGAGTTTTCGATTGTGTTTATGGTGGGGATGGAAGAAGGCCTATTCCCCCACTCCCGTTCGCTCATGGACCAAGAAGAGATGGAGGAGGAGCGACGACTCGCCTATGTGGGGATCACGAGAGCCAAGACCAAGCTATATATGTCGTGGGCTAAACAGCGGGCGGTCTGGGGAGCAACTGGGACACAATACCGGTCACGATTTATTGATGAGATAGATCCCAAACTCTTTGAGGCTATGGAGCGCACGAATACACCAATGCACAAACATACCAATGAAAGATCAAAAAATATGGGGAAGGATGATGCCAAGTTCTGGCGGGAGCACGGGGCGCGCATCAAAACTAAGAGTTCGGGGATACGGATTAATGCCCTTGACGACTCGACCCTCGATGATTTTTTGTCGGGGAACATGAGCGTCGAGGAACTATTAAGTCGGTGAAATCGGTAAGTCAGTAAAACGGCATGTCAGTTTATCAGTGAATCAGATAGAATAGTTTCATGACATTGCAAGAGGAATGGAATAAACAGGCACAGCATCCGCTCCAGTCATGGGAGTGGGGGGAGTTCCGCGCCCAGACCGGGGTCAAGGTAGTGCGGGAGTCAGGATTACAAGTTACTATCCACCGGATACCTCATTCACCTTGGACTGTAGGATATGCGCCAAAAATTATTACACCATTAAACCAAGGTATCGTGAAAACATTGAGGAAAATTGCAACAGAGAATAGCTGTATTTTTATTAAAGTGGAACCTAAGGTGGAAGTACAGGAATTAGGAAGTAGGAAATTGGAATTAGGAAAGCTTGGATTTGTGGCGGGGCGCCCGCTATTTACCAAGTATAACTTTGTACTGGATGTGACACCAAGTGTATCTGAGCTCATGGCCAGTTTTAAACAAAAAACGCGTTACAACATACGGGTGGCAGAGAAGCGGGGCGTGAGTGTGGCAATAGATAATTCGAGTGAAGCGTTTGAGACATATTTGTCGCTCACCCAAGAAACCACAGCACGGCAAGGGTTTTACTCTCATAGTAGCGATTATCATCAGAAGATGTGGGAGGTCTTGCATCCTGCAGAGATCGCCCATTTACTAGTCGCTCGATATAACGGCGAGATCATCACTACTTGGATTCTCTTCAAATTTGGCGACACACTATACTACCCCTACGGCGCCTCTACCCGCGAACACCGTGAGGTGATGGCTAATAATCTAGTGATGTGGGAGGCGATCAAGTTGGCTAAGCAATGGAAACTAAAATATTTTGATATGTGGGGGGCTCTTGGGCCACAGGCAGATCTCAAGGATTCGTGGTACGGCTTCCATACCTTCAAATCCGGCTACGGAGCGCGTCACGTGGAATATATCGGAACCTGGGACTATGTGGAGATGCCGCTACTGTACACACTCTACGGGGGCGGAGAGTGGCTGAGGTGGAAGATCTTACGGGCCAAAGCTCATTAGCTCTTGCGCGTCACTTCTACCTGGTATTCACCGGCAAAGACGAGCACAGCGGCGAGTACTGCTAGTGGGGGCAGGAGTACAGCACCCAAGACTCCGGCTGTGACTGGTAAGACAAAAATAACTTTGCCGGTTTTGCTTTTAACCATGATGCGACGGACGTTACCTTCTTTGACCAGTTCTTTGACTCTTTCCAAGAGCTTTTTGCCTTTTACCTTATACACTTCTTGTGTCTTTTTGCTCGCTAAGGGTTTCTTGGCTTTTTTGGTGGCTTTCTTTTTGGCGGGCATAGCTTTCTCCTTTTATATAACTACTGCTTCGTCTATTGTAACCTTTAACTGCGTGGCGTCTATAGTCGCCTGCGCGCCTATCGGGAAAATCGCGTTTTCCACGT
>CAZGNX010000029.1:0-10516 GCA_964527065.1 uncultured Pseudomonadales bacterium | reverse complement strand
ATAGTCCTGCTGGGCTTTGTTGAAACGGTGGATCTCATCGAGGAAAAGAATGGTGTGGTGGCCTGGGATAGCATGTTCAACAATGGTGCGGATATCCTCTTTCTTAGCCGAGACGGCAGAGAGGGAGTGGAAGTCAGCACCGACGGAACTCGCAATAATTTTGGCGAGTGTCGTTTTGCCACACCCAGGGGGACCCCAAAAGATCATGGAGTGAACCGAGTTTGTCTCGATAGCGCGGCGAAGGGGCGCACCCTCCCCGACAAGGTGAGTCTGGCCAATATAGGTATCGAGGGAGCTTGGGCGGAGAAGATCAGCAAGTGGCTGCATATCCCCATCTTCGTCTATTCTTCGGAAAAATGCAACCCTTCGACTCCTTCGACTATGCTCAGGACAAGTCTGCTCAGGGTAAAGTTATTTCTTCTCTTCCGGGATCGCGTTACCTGCGACGATGGACTTGTACTTGAGTCCGAGTCGCTTTTGTGCCCAGTAGCGGTTGCTACGGAACAAAGAATGAAAGGTGCCAGCATCAGACCAGAATCCCTTGAGTTCCTGCCAGTACATCTTGCCCTGTTTGATATAAGCATTATTCACGTCCGTGATCTCGAGTTCACCTCTGCCTGATGGCTTGAGGGAGCGGATGATGTCATAGACCCTGGCATCATAGAAGTAGAGTCCTGTCACGGCATAAGGTGAGGTTGGTACTTTAGGTTTTTCGATGATTTTTACGATTTTTTGATCATCCTGCTTGTCAAAGACGGGATTGCCAAAGCGTTCTGGGTCGATCACTTTTTTGAGAAAGATCATGGCTCCTCCCCCGTTGCCATCAAACTTTTTGACTGCCCCACTAATATCGGCATCTGTGGTATTGTCCCCGAGGATCACCGCGATCGACTCCCCGTCGGCAAAATCTTCGGCATATTTGAGGGCGTCGGCGATGCCGGCGCTGCCTCCCTCCTGGTAGGCATACTCGACGTGGGTTAAACCTAGTTCTTTGCCGTTCTTGATCACATTGATAAAGTGGCCGGCGTGGATATCACCTGTGACGATGAGGATCTCTGTGATGCCGGCATTGACTAATGTCTGGATGGGGTAGTAGATCATTGGTTGATCATAAATGGGGAGCAAGTGCTTGTTGGTCGCGTAGGTTAGGGGATAGAGTCTAGTACCTTTGCCACCGGCTAGTATAACACCTTTCATATACCTCCTCTTATGCTAATAAAGTTGCTATCAAGACAACTCCAAGTAGGGCAACAAGGAAATATTCTAGCACAATCCGGGCGTGAAAAGACTGAGTACGCAGATGATGAATAATGCCCCAAAAGAAGTAAAATGAGCCAAAAATCAAGGTGACCAGTACTAGATACTGTGGAGCTGCACGGTAGACATAAATAGCAAGTATATAACCTGTTGCCGCTATTGCGAGTAAGCCGTAATCGAGAGATTGGTTGATCATATGATCTTGCCTGCGTTGACGATCGTGGTCGCCAACAAAATAAGATTGATAAAAATGAGGTGTGCCCAGTTGTTGCCAACCCGGCGGGTCAAGACCTTGGATCTGGCGATCATGAGATCTAGGAGTAGTGCCAAAATAAAGAGACCTGTGGTCATTAGATTGAGGGTGCGGGCCAGAGAGAAGGTATTGAGTGGTGGAGTGGCAACTGGAGTCTCAACTGGTGCTTGTGTAGGCATAGGGGTCGTTTGAGGTATCGAAACACTCTCCTCCTTAACTTGGGCGACTAGAGCAGGAGCCGGAGTAGGTTGAGTAGTGGTAGCTGAGGCGACTTGGGGCACAGTCCCTGCCTGGGGGGTACCAAAGAGCTGGACCACAAGCACAGTCTCTTGACCCTGGATTGTACCCGGGACGACAGCGAGACCGATCTCACTGTATTTAGGGTTGACGATATTGTCCTTGTGTGTCTGAGAAGCCATCCACGCGGAGATCAGACGGTCAGTACTGCCAAAATCCTTGGCGAGATTCTCCCCCGCAAAGCTATAGCTATAGCCTACAGCCGAGAACCACGTCCAGGGAGATTTGCCGGAGGGAGAGTTGTGAGCCCAGTAGTTTTCTTCAAACATATTGGCGGCTTTGCGTCTGGCGGCGTCGGCTAGTTTCTCACTATATGAGAGTTGCTTGAGACCGACGCTCGCGCGCTGTTGGTTGGTCTCTCTCACCACCTCATCAATAGTGATTGAGGAGGTGAAACCCAGGATATGGAGCGCTGGGTTGTCCAACAAGCGTAAAAAGATGTTGAGTGAGACGACGAGGCCAATGATGGCAAAGATGCCAGAGTTGTGAAGCAAGCGGGCGCGAAAATTATTACTATTGTGAGGGGTGAACCAGTGGCGTAAGTGGCGCAGTGGGGTGAACATTAGTCCATTATAGGCAGTAAAAGGGCGACTCTACAAGTGCGTTATGGACAGCAATAGCTATCTTCTCGATCTCCGGGAATAGTACATCTAGTAGTAATTGGACTGACAATCATTCCTGGATTGCCTAGCCCCTCAAATTTACTTTTCATACAATTTTTATCTACTTGTTGTTTACAAGTTATCCCTGGAATATATACACTGCCTCTACCTTGTCTGTTGGAAATTTTTATAGTATTCCCTAGAACAGAAACTTCGCTCACACTTGATGGGTTAGATTCAGACAGGGTAACGTTAAAGTTTACGTTGCCTGCACATTTAACTGCTCTTGCGGCCTCAAGTCCCGCTTTGGTTGCGCAACACCTGTACTCGGTAGTCCCATTAAAAATTGAAAATTTACATTTTTGATTGTTATTACTGTCGATTTCGTATTTTGTGCAAGCTAAAACTAATCCTCGATCAATTTCTCCTGGAGGACAGGAAGAATTTTTGTCGACTGTTCTAGATCCGCCAATGTTTGCACATGCCTGCGCTGGTGTAAATTTAAGTTTTTCTCTTTGCAGCACTTTTGGTGCTTTGTTCTGCATCGAGGACATATTCTTCCTAACAATTTGCTCTGACTCGGCCACGGAGAGACCATAGGAAGTACTGACTGAGTACGAGACTTGGCAGGTTGGATCACCCTGACACATACTGGTGACTTGAGCGGGTGAGAGTGTAGGGGTGGGAGCAACCGGTGTAGTGGTCTGTCCAGCTTGCTTGTTCTCTTCTTTCTTTTTCTCTGCCTCAGCCACTATTTTTCGGGCAACCGGCTCGGCCTGAGCGATGGGGGCATTGTTGTTGGCCTTGCTCACCTGATATGTCGCGAGACAGACGGGGTCTCCCTGGCACATGGCGGGATTGAAGGTTGTGGCCACATTGATACTGGCTGGTTCGGCACCAAAATAGCTCAAGAGTCCACCATTTGCACGGGTTATGCCAAAAAAGAGGGCTCCGAGGGCGATGATGATGGCGGCAGTGCGCAGGGGATGGAGGCTAAACCATGACCGCTTTGCTACTTTTTTAGTAGTGCTCGATTTATGTGTGGCTGTGCGCCTAAGTTTTTTCTTGGCCATATAGTACACCTTATTTGGTCAGTAATCCTGGAGGACATTCGGTGGGGACCATTTTGCGACGGAGCTCTCTGACCTCTAGTTGAGACGCAGTAAGCTCTCGAAACAGGTCGTCCTTGGCTAGTGCACTGGCTGGTTTGGTCTTGCGATACTCTGCAATTTGTGAGTCAAGAGACGAGAGCTCTTTTTCGATGAGACTACGTTTTATGTGTGTGGCTGTCTCGTATTTGGTGATCGGCTTGCTAAACCGTTTGGGGATGGTGCTCTCATACATAGCTGCCCCGGTGTGGGTCTTGACCGTGTTAAGGTATCTCTGCACAGGGAGGCAGGAGACGGTCTGGGTAATTAGCTCACAGCCTTCGAGTCGTCTGACTGTGTGAGGTTTATCACCAGGTTTGCAATTGGCGACGGGTGGGGTGGGATCATCCTTCATCACGCCGATTACGTCAATATCGGCTGAGCGACCAAAAGCCACATTGAGTCTATCGGAGTAGTACCAGCCAAGGGTTGCAACCGCTAGACCCGCCACAAACACAGCAATCATTTTGACATTATTTGAGTATGATGCACGTGTTTTTTTCATATGACTCTTGCTCTAGAGTGACATAGTTGACGTGACGTTGTCAAGTGGCGAATAAGTCCAGATATATGCCGATGGCAAGGGCCAAGAGCGAGGTGACAAAGATCACAATGTAGTTCCATTTCTCTTTGGTCGATAAGAGAGTCGTCAAGATATATTCGTTGGCTTCGATTTGGTCCTGACGGAGGTTAGTCTTGGCTACGGCCTTGATAAGATCGTGCTCTTTAATGAGATTGACGCGTTTTTCGGAGACATGATAGCGGTGCCAGAAATAGAGGACAAATCCGATGGTGCCGATGTACCATGCGGCCAATGCAATACTCTTGGAGTAGTGATTGAGTATGACGATGGCGCGATAGGAGATGGTGGCAATAATGCCAAACCAAAAAAAGAGATTGCGTACCCAGGTGGGGGCGGCGTGCGCACTTGCTGTCATGCATTTATTGTAGCAGGATCGCAGTCACCACAAGTCTTTTGCTATCAAGGAGTCCCGTGCAGGTATATAGCGTGAGGCGTGCGTCAGAGGTGTTTGCGTAGACACTTGTATTGTCTGACTCAACGACACTGACGTAGTGCACACTATATATTAACTTCTTAGAACCAAAAAATACGGCGATGTAATCACCTGGTTTGACCTCGCCTAGATCATGCAGTAAATTGGGCCAGTTGTGCCCGTACATAACGCTGTTGCCAACAGTTCCTGGGAGTGGCGAAGATGAGAGGTAGGAGATGCCAGAGTCGGTCGTTTGCCATTTGTCACCCACTATGGAAGCAGGATACACAGGGAGCGAAAGGGAGAGCGAACTAATCTCTATTTTTGTTGGCAGGTCGGTAACAGCAGACTCGACTTGTTCGTGGGCTTGGACAATTGGCAGGGGGCGATAGCGAAGCGAGAGCAAATGGCCGCCATATACGAACAAGGCCAATCCAAGAAAGAGCAGGGAGATGTCAATTATTCTTTGCATGGCGGGTACCAACTATGCGCATAACTCCCGCAACAACAAAAGCAAGTGCAAAGACAAAGACGGTAAGTAGAGTGAGAGTATTGCCGGTTGCGGCGAGCCCGAGGACTGCACCTCCAGTCCCCGTACCATGGACCTCGCCACCAGTATTTGAAGATGTAGTAGAAGTGGTGGTAGTGGTGGTGGTTGAGGAGGGAGTGCTGGATGAGGGCAGACAAGAGAAGCTACTGTTTATGGCAAGGTAGGGATCAACCGTGAGCCCCCAGAGATCTCCATTGGGGATGTAGTACCAGCCCTGACTGACTAGAGTCGAGACTTGCTCTTGGTCTAGAGAACTAGCTTTCCACCAATTGGTTTGGATCCCCTGGCCGTTTTCGGCACAAAAACACTGCATCACTTGATCTTGTGATACTTGGTAGACCGTGTCTGAACCACTGTAGCTATCGGTACTACCCACGATGCCGTGGATTCCAGAGGGATAATTGGCAATTATTGCTCCTTGGGGGGCAGCACATTGAGGGAAATTGGGTACATTAACCGCGAACGCGGGGACTGCTGAGCGCAAGAGTAAAAGCATTGTCCAGGCAAAGGCGACCACTAGTCTCATAGTGGTGTGCATTCTACTCTTATGGGACTAGATAGTCAAGACTAGAGGACTATTTGAGTTTGCTAAAGTATGTTTTGAGAGTCTCGACTGCTGGTTTCGCTGTTCCATCTTCGTGCCAGATTGAGGTAGATCCCCCTACCCCCACCCAATAATTGATACCTATAAGACTTTTAGAGTTTTCTAACTCACCGAGCGCCCTCTCGATCCACTGCTCTTGTTGCTCGGCAGTCATCTTGCCGTGTATGTCGGGGATGGGAGCACCAAACTCGCCCAGGAACACGCGACCCCCACTGCGCTTGGCTATTGTCTCAACGTCGCGGGCCACTCTTTCGGGATCTTTGACATAGTGGTCAATAGCCACGATACCACCCAGCTCGCGGGTTGTAGTCTCGTCCATGACGAGGGTGGCTACGTCATAGTTCATCGAGTGGAGGCTCGTGTTCACATTTTTGCCGATCGTGCGAAAGGCAGCGTTGACTGCCTGGTGCTCTGTGACTAAGAACTGGCGATAGTCAGAAAGAGGCCATGCGTTGCGCGGGTCACCGAGATGACCGTTTTCGCATTCGGGACAGCTACTAAAGTAGTCGCCGTTTTCAAAGAGCGTGGGGTTATCTCTGATGAAAGCCACCACCCCGGCAGTATGCTCTTCTTGGCTCATCAGGGGATAATCAAACCAGCCCTCCCACCCCGACATGTTGCCTCGGAACCATACCTTAAGTTTATGAGCTCGGGCGCTTGCCACCCACCTCATGAGGTATGGTTTAAACTCTTCATCGTAGGGAGTTGCAATTGCGACATGGGTTGCTCCGGCCTTAGCAATAGCTCCTATTTGTCTCTCTATTACCTGGTCGTAGCTCCTATCTATATTTTTTTCACGAGCCAGATCGCGCGAATACTTCATAGTGTCGACACTGCGAATCTCCCATAATGGTTTGGGAACGTTGGGCGAGATTGGGATTGCTTGTGGCGCCATCCATAAGATCACAATTGCTGTCAGCAGAATTACTCCAAGTGATATATAGAGATACCCAAACCAGCGTGGAGACACGTTTGCATTGTACATAATCGATTTTTATTTATTATCCTTAATTGACGGCTCAGTGTTGAGCAGTGGCAGATATTCTGGCTTGAGCTCATAAACATCGGCAAACGGGTAAGAAGCAACTCGGACATATTTGCTCAGCTCATCCGAATTGCCCACTCCCTTCCATGATAGGTCAGCATCGTCGTAGGTGCGCATCACGATCCAGCGTGCCCATCGATCTGGATATGTGATTGCGTTGTCCCAGTACTTACCTGTTCCTTCGTGGATGAATTTTTTCATCGGCAAACCACTACTAAAGATAATGGCATCGTGGCTCGCAGCAGAGATGAGAATAAACCCAGGCTGGTCTTTGGCATGCGTAGCTAGGTATCCAGATACCTCGGACACATTCTTTTGGCTACTTCCTACCCGAGCGTCATCGATGCTGACCGCGTCGTGATTCGCGAAGGCAAAGAAGAGGACAAAAGCCATTGAGCCGATAATGAGTGGTCGGAAGGTCACCGCCCGATCACTGAGGTAACCAATCATGATCGCGACTGTAGGAGCAAGCATAATGCCATAGCGAATATTGAACCATGTGTCTCCTGAGATGCCTTGCACATAGATAACCGAAAAACCCAAGTAGAGAGAGATAATATTGAAAATAAGTGGCGCCCAAAGTGCGCTTGTCATCCAACGACCCTCGCGAGAGATTAGGCGATCACGCAAAACAAAGAAATAGGCAATTATTGCCAGAATTGCTGGGTAGGTATAGCTACTATAGAAAAATGCATAGGTATAAACTTTGAGCGAAAGCAGGATATCATGCTTAGTGGGCAGCGCTCCGGCAGCCTCCATAACGAGCTGTTGCGCGTGAGCAGAGAACTCACCGAGCATGAAGTACAGTGGGTCATGAAAAATAAGCAAGTTCCACATGAACCAAGCAACAACACCCAACACTGCCAATGTTGAGTACAGCAGTACTATGCCCTCTGTCCTTTTTAGGCGCTCTCTCAGGTTAGTATTTACGCCACTTGCCCAAGCATGTCTTATTACGAGTAAGCCCGTGATACCCAGCAAGAACCAACCATCATAACGAACAAGGGTTGCAAGCATAATCCAGAGCCCAGCTTTGATCAGCTCAAGTGTGGCGTTGCTTTGACTCCACCGGAAGAGGTAATAACATCCAAGCGTCATGGTAAAGAGAAGTAGTGGTTCGGTCATCGCCGTTGCTTGGAGATACAGTACATTAACATTGGCTGCAAAGACCACTACCCCCATAACTCGACCCACTAATCCAACCTTGAGATGCTCAAGATATTTGTAGATAATGAGCCCAGTCCCTACGAATGAGAGCATGTTCCAGACTGCACCGGCAAAACCGGTATGCCACATCCAGTCATGCCAAATGAGTGGAACCATGAGGAGATGATTAAGTGGTAGCCATACTGAGCCAAGTTGTGCCATACCTGGTTTTAGACCTTCGACTACGCGACGTCCGATGTCTAGGTGAGAACGAGCATCGTTATACGAAAGTCCGAGGCCATTCTGGAGATAGTGGAAAAAATAATAAGCCGCAATCGAAGACAAGATCAGTATCAAGAAAAGGCTGGAATATTTCTCCACAAACAAATTGAAAATGGAGAGTTTCGATTTTTGTATAGAAAAAGATAACATATTTAAACAACTCCCCTACGTTTATTTTTTGGCCACCAAATGATGATAAGAGCAAAAACATTGAGCGGGATCAGGATCATGTAGTAATACTCAAAGCCTGACATCCGACCTTTCAGATAATAGTTGTATACATATGAATTGAGATGACTACTTCTAAACATCTCCTGATTAATTCGATAGTCATCAGCTAGGGCATACGTGCCAGCCTCTATGCGAGGGGGAATTACGTTGGTAGTAAGTGGAGCCATCAAGGATATAGCAGAACTGTATATGAATACCACTGAATATAAAATGAGAACAGAATATTTGATTAATCTATTACTAGCCCTGGCGAAGTGATCCAAGCCCATCCCAGCAATGACTAATAACTCTGGAATGATCGCGATCATGTAGCGTGATCCATACGCCCACCCACCATATGGATCACCAAACATCGAATATGTTAATAAATTAATGAGAGGAACACCAACTAGTAGTAGTTTGAGAGTTGAGTCTTTTTTCTTTAATTCCTTCAAACCAAATATAAATAACAACATGACTGGGGAATATATCAAGATGCCCCGATCATGACTTATCGTGAACGTATATATACCATTCAACAACTTTCTTGTACCAAGTGCGCTCACAGAGTCTAATCCTTTTTTATCGGGAACTGAATCTTCTATTTTTTTAAGATCTTTGACACGATCGATCGTATTACTGAATTTAAGAGGGTCACCAAAATGGGTGTAATTGTAATAGCCATAGACACACATACAGGCTAAGAAAATAATTGGTCCAATTAAATATTTGAGATCGATACGAATTTTAAATGATGACTTACCAATCTCTACATTAAATAGTCTAAGCCCTACGAGTAAAGCAATGGGGAAGAAGGTAAAAATATTCGGAAAGTCTACGAATATTGCGAAGGCATAGAGTAGCCATACAACAGCTGTATTGAGCCAGTTAATATCTTTTCTTGTTGCAAAATATATACCTGTGACTAGTGAGGCAGCAGACAGAAGGTGAGCGTACAATGTTACCGAGTATCCCCATGCGTTAGTAGCAAACAAGAAGGCGAACGATCCAAATATAGCTGCTGACCAGTGGACTGATAAGGAAGAAAGAAATCTATATATCATCCAGGTCGCAATGAGAGCGAAGATTGTAGATATCGAGAATGTTAACATCTGTGCTATCCCAATATTCGTCCCAAGTAGATATAGCGGAATAGCTAGAATAGATGTTGCAGGAGGGAAGAATGAGTAGTACTTACCATCGATATACCCAATATCGGGTGTTCCCATCGACGCATATTCGCCCAGATCAAATCGATGATGATTAACTAGGGCGAGTATGATGGCATAGCGAGACCTCTCCTGAGAGGTCTCGAACGCCTGACCGCTGTTATTAAGCTCTAAATCAATCTCGCTCGCCGTAGGATTGCCAATATTACCCCTAACAGTGAGTCCTATTAAGGCTAATGCGAACAAAATAGAGAAGATCTTCATTATAAGTTTCATAATTTATATGCCGGTTGTTTCTTAACAATAGGAATTGCGCTCCCCATAGTTTTTATCCGATTTGACAATCTTATCTTAACACAGACATAGTTACCTTTCTAATCAAAATGGATCACTATGCCTGTCCCATTAGTATGCTACTTAAGACTAAATCTTCTTAGTCTTTACTTATTTCTCCTTAGATTAGCTAAGCACTTAATAGCAAGTTCAGGTTCCTGCGAGTGTATGGCTAATTCATACAGGCAGATAATCCTGAGATAGGCTACAAACACAGTCTCACGCCTCGGATTGCCACTAATAGCTTGTTTATAGATGATACTATGAAACTTCTTGATAAATTCTCGATCCTGGTAAAGCTTGAGATATAAGACAGCATACTCGAGTAATGGATCGGCAATACAGGCTAACTGAAAATCAATAAGGTATATTTTCCCTTCCCTTAATATGGCGTTATCATAATTGAGGTCTCGATGCACAATTCTTCTCTCAAATCGAGTTAGCATAACGAAAGCAGATCGCAGGATCTGGAGGTATGCATAGAAAATTTCTTTTCTATGAGCTGATTCGAAAAAGAGCGCTTTGGCAACAACGAGTGGCATAATGCCGAGCCAATAGAGAGGTCCGCGTTTTACTATTCCAAAAACGTTGTTTGTCGGAATCTGCGACAAAAACTTAATGATTG
>CAZGNX010000028.1:0-10649 GCA_964527065.1 uncultured Pseudomonadales bacterium | reverse complement strand
TGATGCCTATGCTCCACCCCAGCGCTTTGTGGAAACAAACGGGAGGATGGGACAAAATTGATGTGCTCTTTAAGATCAAAAGCCGTACCGGCAAAGAGTATGCCATGTCACAAAGCAACGAAGAGACGGTCACCCCACTAGCCAAGGAGTGGATCCACTCGGCTAAAGATATGCCCCTGGCGATCTACCATATCAACTGGAAGTTCCGCGACGAACTACGCTCGAAATCGGGGATTATGCGCGGGCGCGAATTTTTGATGAAAGACATGTATAGCTTCCATGCGACCCAAGCCGACTTTGATACGTTTTATGCCAAAGCCAAAGTTGCCTATATGAACGTATATAAACGTTTAGGGCTCGTAGCCAAAGCCACTGAGGCATCGGGCGGGGCGTTTACGGAAAAGGTTAGTTACGAGTTTGAAGTCTTGACCGATGCGGGTGAAGCCCCCGTGTTGTATTGTGACAAGTGCGATTACTGTGTAAACGTTGACGACATCAAAACCTACAAACTGGGTGATGAGTGTCCAATTTGCAAAAAAGACAAACTCAAGTCGGCGATGGCGTCGGAAGTGGGGAACGTGTTTGACTTAGGGACTAAATACTCGAAGGCTTTTGACCTCACTTTCAATAACGAAAATGGGGAAAAGACTTACCCAATCATGGGTTGTTACGGGATTGGGATCTCGCGAACCATGGGAGTGATTGTCGAAAAGTTCAACGACGAGAGAGGTATTCTCTGGCCTGCGTCGATCGCGCCTTTTACCGTGCACTTGGTTAGTTTGAATACCAATGACGAAGCAGTCATTAAGAGAGCCGATGAAGTGTACGAACTACTCACTAAAGCCGGAGTCGAGGTCCTCTACGATGAGCGAACCGAGGTGGGTGCAGGGCAAAAGTTGGGTGAAGCCGACATGATTGGATGCCCTATCCGTGCCGTAGTATCTTCTAAAACCGGCGAGCAAATTGAAGTCAAGTTGAGGAATGAGAAAGAAGCCAAGTTGATGAGCGTCGATGTACTCGTTACGAAAGCGAAAGACTTAGTCGTTTAAGCACAACGTCGCGGCCGAGGACTTGCATGGTTTCAAAGAGTGGCGGGGTGGCAGTTTTGCCGGTCACGGCAACACGGAGCATCATAAAGTATTGGCCTGGTTTCCACCCGTTCTTTTCAGCTAACGACCTAATTAGTTGTTCAATGTTTTCATGCGTCCATGAATTGTCATCAAGCGACTTCAGCTCCATAGCAGTTGAGGCGAGTTGGGTTTTTACTTCTTCCGCCGTAGATTTTTTGGTTAGCATGGCAGGATCAACGGCAATATCGCGGTAGAAAAAGTCCGTGAGCTCCTCAAAATCTTTGAGCGTGACGAGACGTTCTTTGATTAGGGGTAAAACCTGAGCGACCATGTCTGCCGGACAATCCTGAGGAATAAATGGAGCGAGACGCTTGATGAGATCGGCGTTTGACATGTCGCGGATATAGATGCCATTGAACCAGTTGAGCTTATTAATGTCATACACGGGGGCGGTGGGCGTGACGCGGTCGAGCGTAAAGAGTCGCATGAACTCGTCTTGCGAGAAGATCTCCTTTTTCTGGGGATGCGACCAGCCCATGAGGGCGAGGAAGTTGTTCATCGCTTCCGGTAGATAGCCCCGGTCGCGGTGGGAGAGAATGGAGACATCGTTCTTGCGTTTACTCATTTTGCTGTGGTCCGTATTGCGGATAAGAGGCAGATGAGCAAAGGCGGGGAGCGGCCAGCCAAATGCTTGGTAGATGAGAATGTGCTTGGGGGTACTACTGAGCCACTCCTCGCCGCGTATCACGTGAGTCACCTCCATCAAGTAATCATCCACCACTACGCCTAGGTGATAGGTGGGGTAGCCATCGGATTTGAGAATCACTTGGTCATCGATACCTGAGTTCTGGAATTCTACATCCCCGCGGACAAGATCATGACACACAGTCACACCTGTTTCGGGCACTTTGAGTCGTATAACATGTGGCTCGGTGGCTGAGCGTTTTTTGGTCTCATCCAAAGGAAGGTTACGGCAGAATTTGTCGTATCTAGGCAATTCTTTTTTGGCCTGTTGGGCAGCACGGACTTTATCCAAGCGCTCTTTGGTACAAAAACAGTAGTACGCTTTGCCTTTTGCGATCAACTCTTGCGCGTGCTGTTTGTAAATATCGAGGCGCTTGGACTGAGTATAGGGTTCGTGAGGCCCGCCCACGTTGGGGCCTTCGTCGTTAGGCAAACCTAACCACTCCATAGCATCAAAAATCACGTCGACTGCACCCTCGACGTAGCGCTCACGATCGGTGTCCTCGATGCGAATAATGAATTGTCCCTTGTTCTGCCTCGAGAGGGCGAGGTTGCGCATCGCCATATAGGCAGTACCTAGATGCGCAATGCCTGTAGGAGAGGGAGCGATGCGGGTACGGACAGTCATGAGTTGATTATACTTCATCCTGTAAGGTCTGACCTTCACTTTGCAAAAATCAGACCTTCTCACCCTGGAGGTATTTTCTGACTACTCATTGCACGGCTCTCCACCTAAGCTATACTAACTATGTATGGCAAACCTAGGCGAAACAGCGATTGTGGCGAGAAAGGCGATTAGATATGGCGGGATTGCTCTCGTTTTCCTCATGATTGGGCGCATCATCCTCACCGCCTCTTTGAACTACTGGAAAAAGCTCCATCCCCCACCCCCACCCCCACCGGACGTGCTCTTTGGTAAGCTATCCAAGATTGTCTTCCCGCAAGCTCAACCTGCTACCTATACTTACAAACTAGAAACCCCCACCGGAGGATTACCGGCTAAATTGCCTGGTCAGTTCAAGGTTTTTTTCATGCCAATCAAAAAAGCCAACCTTTTGGCATATGATGCCGCCAAATCAGTTGCGACTCGTCTTGACTTTGACACAGACCCCAAAAAGCTATCAGAAACTGAGTACCGCTGGGATATGAGCGAGCCAATCCCCTCCTCGCTGACAATCAACATTATTACTGGAGCATTCGTCCTAGACAAGCGTTGGCAAGATGATGCGAGTTATACGACACCAACCATCTACTATACTGATCCGCAATCACTTGACCGTATGTATAATCTCTTGTCAAAAGTTGAGCTCTTGCCGCAGGATATTAAGGAGGGCACTTACACGGTGCAATACCTCAAAGCAGACAAGGACCAGATAGTTAGCGCTGCCTCCCTCTCGCAAGCCAATTTTGTCCAGGTCAACTTGTACCGTGCGCCTGTTGACAGCGTCGAGGTGGTTGCTCCCTACTCCAACAAGGGGTTAATCTCGGCCGTGCTCGCTCTACAGAGGGAAGATGAGAAACAGTTTGTGAATCTCAATTACAATTATTTCCCGGTGGATCCAGACCGCTTTGCCGTCTATCCGCTCATAGGTGTGGCTGAGGCGTGGCAGAGGTTACAAAAGGGAGAAGGATTTATTGCTGGAGTCAAACCTAATACCACTAACGTCACGGTGCGAGAGATAACGATACAGTATTATGACCCTGACACCCCTCAACAATTTTTGCAGCCTGTCTACGTTTTTCGTGGTGACCCGGATTTTGTAGCCTATGTACCTGCGGTTGCGGATCAGTGGCTAGAGTAATTATTCTTTCTCTGTAGCGTTAAATCGGAAATCAACGCGTTCCATGTCGCGGGGGAAGAGCGAGGCTTCCCGCACATTCGACAACCCCAACAGCAACATGGTGAGGCGCTCAAGTCCAAAAGAGAATCCTCCTTCGGGAGGCATGCCATATTCAAAAGCTTGGAGGTACATCTTGAAGTTGTCGGGGTTCATCCCACGGTTTTTGATGGCGGTGACTAGCTCATCATACTGGTTGATACGCTGACTACCTGACAAAATCTCAACCCCCCTGAAAATCAAATCGTAACTCAAAGAGAATTCTGGGTTCTTGGGATCTGGAGCGGTATAGAAAGCACGTTTTTTGGTCGGATAGTGGGTGATGGTGACAAAGTCAGAGTCGTGTGTTTCAAGAGCCCATCTGCAGATTTCTCGCTCGTCTTCGGGCATGAGATCGAGTTCTTGTGTGTGATCCACTCCCGTACGCTTGAGAATAATTTTTTGAGCCTCCCGCATAGTCAAACGTGGAATCTGCTTGGGGATATGCGGTGGCTCAATGTTATATTCCTTGAGAATCTCTGGGCATTTGTCTGCTACGTACTGTACGGTAGAGCTGCCGACCTGCTCAACAGCTTCCTGAAGGTCTGCAAAATCGACAAATGCCAATTCGCAGTCCAACTGCGTAGACTCGGATAAGTGACGTGAAGTAACTGATGGCTCTGCACGGTAAGCGTGGGAGGTAAGGTAAACACGTTCAAAAACTGGTACCATCATTTGCTTGTAGAGTTGGGGGCTCTGTATCATGAAGGCTTCATGGTCGTAGTATTTGACTTTAAAGACTTCGGCTCCTCCTTCGGTCGCGGAGGCGGAGATTGTTGGAGTAAAGATCTCGACACAACCTAGCTTTTGAGCTGAGCGACGGAATCCCTCCATCACGGCTTCTTGCACACGGAAAATACTGTTTATGCGGGGGTGGCGCAAGGTCAGCGTACGATAGTCAAGGAGTGTGGGGAGCGTGAGGTAGAGTACTTCTTTGTTCATATCAAATGGTAGTGTGGCAGAGACAGATAGCACAGTGATCTCTTTGGCTTGCAGTTCGACAGTGCCTGAGACGATTTTGGGATTGATCAATTTTTCTGGGCGGGCGACGAGGGTGCCAGTTACTGAAACGACGTCTTCTGGTTTGAGATCCACGACTTGATCGGTGACGATCTGGAGCAGGCCAGTGCGATCACGTAAATCTATAAAAGTGATTTTGCCGTGTTTGCGCACAATGTGAACCCAGCCTTTGACCGTGACAACCTCCCCTACTTTTCCAACTGTTTCACTAATTAGTGTTCGCATAGTATCTTCTTTCGGCTTCGCTCTGGACTATAGCCTTTTTGGTATAAAAAAACCGCCTCACTACCCTGAAAGGGTCTTGCGACGGTGCCACCTTGTCTTTTACTTATACTGCGATGACGGGCTTACCCGGATCCAGCCTGTCCCGATGTATCGGGACTCATCTATTGTCAATAGATGGCTGTTATTCAATTACCTGCAGAATACCATTGTGGCACAACTCTTGTCAAATAGCGGGTAACACCCAGTTGTGATGAGCATAGACCCACTCTATCAAGGTATGACTTTCGCCAAAGCGATCTTGAGAGCCTAACAAGACCACGACAATTTGGTGACCGTCCCGCTCTACGTAGCTCACAAGACACTCACCAGCATTGTCCGTCCAGCCGGTTTTAAGACCCTTGAGTCCGGGGACAACTCCCAACAATTTGTTGGTTGTCTCCAGTCTATGGACAATGGTGCCACTCACATCAGTTATGGTGACATGCTGGGTGCGGACAATTTTGCTGATAAGAGGATTTTGAAGTGCGACCGCAGCCAGGATGGCGAGGTCACGTGCGCTTGTTACGTGCCCGTATTGCTCAATCCCTGAAGGGTTTTTAAATACAGTCTTTTCTAGGTTGAGCTCAGCTGCTTTTGTATTCATGGCCTCCACAAAATGGGTATATCCACCTGGATAGTTATCAGCGAGGGCGAGGGCGGCATCGTTGCCAGAGTGGACGAGGAGACCAAAGAGCAAATTGCGCAGTGTCATGCGCTCACCCTGCACAAGGTCCATGGTCTGGCCGATGGCGCGATCTTCGTTTTTGACTTCTATCACAGTTTCTAGATCTCTCCAGTGGTCGAGGGCAACAAGGGCGGTCATGATCTTGGTGAGGGATGCGGGTAGTGTCGGAGTATCTGGATTCTTGCTATACATGATTGTTTTACTGACTGGATCTTGGATGACAACCGCGCGGGCAGAGATGATGGGTGGTTGGGTGCCATCGCTTTTGGGGTAGGGCACCTGAGTGGGTACCACGGGCTCGTAACTACGCACCGTACTCGGGTGAATAGCAATCGTTTGGAGCAAGTTATGTCCAGGATAACAAAAGATCAACGCAAAAATTAAAATGCTACATGCGATACGAACCCTATCTTGTTTGAGATATGACCTGGCGAATTGGTGCCACGATTTAGAGCTCCACATAGCTTCCTATCAGCTGGAGTGATTCTTTGTCCCGCCAGACATTGACGTTCATGGTGCAGATGAGAGATTTAATGGATTTAAGCGGATTGGTTTCTATGCTATTAAACAGCATAAGTTCGCGGGTTGTCCCGTTTTGCTCAATCGTAAGTTTGCGATGTTTGCCCTCCGCGCCCAGCTTGCGATCTTCGAGCACGGTTAAATCATGGATCAGAAATTTGGGCTTTTGGTTGCGCATCCCAAACGGTTCAAGCGAGTGGAGCAGTTTGGCCAGGGAGAGTGAAGTGGATGAGAGCGAGAGAGAGAGATCGGCAGTGTAATGTTTGACCAAAAGATTATCGGGAATTGTCTTGTCGGCGAGTGCCTCCAATTCTTTGGTCATGGACGTTAAACTATCGCGACTGAGACTAAAACCGGCTGCTAGGTCATGACCGCCAAGGCCAAGAAAAGGGGTTTTGAGCGAGCGTAAGAGATTCGTAATATTGACGCCGTTTATAGATCTGGCAGAGCCTTTGAGCACCTCGCTACCCTCGCTCATCACGACGGAGGGACGGTTAAACAGTTCCGTTAGTTTAGAGGCTACGAGCCCAATGACTCCTTCGTGATAATCGCCTTGGATGACAATAATCTTGTGATCAACTTGTTTGCCCGCCGCCAATTTGAGGGCGCGATCCGTGTATTCTTGGCGGTCTTTGTTGTGGGACTCAATTTTGCCCGCTAATACCGCTGCCATTTGGGCGTCTTTTGTACAGAGCAATCGCAGAGCATCGAGGGGGTTGTAAATACGGCCGGCGGCGTTGATGCGCGGGGCAATGCCAAAACTAACATCGTAGGTGGTGAGCGATTTATCGCCGAGACTCATGGCGGCCTTCATGGCAGTCAAGCCTGCCCTGTGGGAATGGGAGAGTAATTTGAGCCCGTGGGAAGCGAGTGAGCGGTTGAGACCGGTTAGCGGCATCATGTCGGCTACTACCCCAATGGTTGCGAGATCGAGCAACTTGGCCGCCGGTTCTCCCAGGAGATACATGGCAAAAATCCAGGCAACCCCGGCGCCAGAGGTGGCAAGGGTGTGAACAATGGCGCTCGCGGGGGGTAGGTATTTTTCAGGCTGGTGGTGATCGGTTACGATTACGTCGATGCCGGACATGCGGAATGATTTGATCCCCCCGTGCGCCACAATTCCGGTGTCGACCGTGATGATAAGTTTGGGGGCAAAATCTTTAATTGAGCCTGTTTGAAAAGCGGTGCCGCTAAGTACTTCACTCACGGCCGTGTCGGATAAACCGTATCCATGCTTGTGACGGTCGGGGATGAAAGGAAGTACGCGAGAGGTAGATTTGTTGTGTTTGGCGTAGGCAGTGATGGCCTGCCACATGATTGCGGTAGAGGTGACCCCGTCGGCGTCGTAGTCGCCAAAGACACAGATATCATGATTTTTTGAGAGATGGCTGTCCAGCAGTTTTTGGGCTTTGCCAAGCACTGTCTTGGTCAACCCTGATTCTTTGAGGAGGTAAGCGAGGGTGGGCAGAGGTGGATGGAGAAATTCAGCTTGCTGAGATTTGGTTTTGTATCCCCTACAAACTAAAATCGCCTGGAAAATCTCCTGGGCACTTACCCCTTCTTCTACCTTGGTTTTAACTTTGATATCCATAGGCTTATTCTACCCCAGGAGGAGCAAGTACGGGTATAATGTTGGATATGAAATATATGTTTGACGGCGGGGTAGTGAAAATAGTTAAGACGCTGGAGAAGGCTGGATATGAGGCGTGGATAGTGGGTGGAGCGGTGCGGGACTTACTGCTCGATATCCCCTCCTTTGACTGGGACGTAACGACAAATGCGACTCCGGAACAAATCCAGCCTTTGTTTACCGACAGTTTTTATGACAACGAGTACGGCACGGTGAAGGTAGCTGGCAAACATATTCACGCGCAGTTTGGACTGGCAGAGGGTGAGATTGACGACACTACGCTCTATGACATCACTACCTATAGATCCGAGAGCGAGTACAGCGATAAACGGCGGCCAGACAATGTAGAGTGGGGCATAACCGTGGAAGAAGATCTGAAACGTCGCGATTTTACTATCAATGCAATCGCCATTAATACCCATGGTGAAATTATAGATCCGTATGGTGGGCAAGATGATATTAAAAATAAGCTGATTAAAGCCGTGGGGAATGCGGTCGAGCGATTTGAGGAAGATGCTCTGCGGATTATGCGGGCCATCCGATTGTCGGCCCAACTAGGCTTCTTGATTGAGGAAAAAACGCTTACAGCGCTCAAGGAAAAAGTACCCAACCTCAAAGAGATTTCTTGGGAGCGGATTGGGGCGGAAACAATGAAACTACTCGGTACCGAACACGCGACCGACGGCATCCTACTCATGGTTAATACCGGGATTATGGAGATCGTCATACCGGAATTGCTGGCGATGAAAGAGGTCAAGCAAGGTGGCCACCATATCTACGATGTTTTTACCCACAGCTTAGAAGCCCTACGATCTTGCCCCTCACTTGACCCGGTGGTGCGGCTTGCCACACTCCTTCACGATATCGACAAGCCGGTTGTGGCAAAACCAGAGGGAGCGCGGGGCGTGACTTTTTATAATCACGAGGTGTCTGGGGCGCGCACGGCCAAGCGGATCGCCGAGCGACTCAAGCTGTCCAAGAAAGATCAAGATCGGATTTTTACCCTTGTGCGATGGCATATGTTTGTCTACGAAACCAAAATGACCGACGCCTCGATCCGACGGTTTATCCGCCGGGTAGGGAAAGAAAATATCCACGACATGATGGCTCTGCGGATTGGCGACCGAGTCGGGGGTGGGTCTAAAGCTACTAGCTGGAGATTGACGGAGTTGCAGAAGCGGATTGGGGAGCAACTGTACGAGCCACTATCACTCAAAGATATGAATATTAATGGTGCCAAGATTATGACGCTGTTGAATATCCCCCCTTCCCGCAAAGTGGGCGAAATACTTAATGTTCTTTTTGAAGAAATTTTGGATGATAGTTCGAAGAATACTAAAGAATATTTGGAGAAGAGGACAAGAGAGCTAGCCTAGGTGTTTACGTAATCAATTTTCAGGCTGTTAAAATCTCCCGCATTGTATTCAACAATAAATTTACCAGTAATACTCTTGGCATTCTCTGATACAATTCGGATAGTAATTTCATATTTGCCTGGAAGGAAGTCAGTTTGATTCCCACCAGGGTATTTCTTTGTAAAGAAATGCATAATATCTATCCCATCATGAACATAGCAGACATCCAATCTTACTTTATCATCTGGTTGAAGGTCTTTATATTGATAATTATCTTCATGGGCCCATTTTAGTTGCATTGTATTTCGATATATATTGGATAAATCGATATACTTGTTCTCCTGCAATTGTTGAATTTTTACTAATTCTCCCTTTACTCTTCTGGCAACAGATTTTCCTGTATTCCTAACCATAACATGAACGAATAAACCCATTATCCCACTGTTTGATAGATCTCTGACGTAGTGATATCTTTCTTTTTTGTCGTAATATAGTTCGAGAATTGGTCTTTGAATCCAAGATATTGCTTTGCCAATGTAAGGTATTGCGTCTATTCCATCTGTTGGATCCATAATCTTTACCTTAATAGCAATATCCCTGCGAAAGCTGAAATGGTAGCGACAAGCTTGCGAAGGGGTTTATCTTTTTCACCTAAGAAAATGGCGGCTAGGATGACGGTCACGATAACAGTTGAGTTGCTAATTCCGTAAATTTTACCAACATCACCGCCATGTGTATAAGCTGAAAAAATTGTAATCGCACCTAGTAGGTAAAAGATTGAAAATATAATCATATTACGTATTGATTTGGCATTGGCAAGTTGTATCACACGATAAAGTGCCTTAGGTTTAAAAGCCAGTACTAGTATTCCTGGTAGAAAAAATCCAATTGGGAGATTTTGCATAACTCCTATTTGACCAACTATATATGACTCGTTGGAAAATGCCATGCCAAATCCAATCGCGGAGATTAACGTATATAGGTGTCCTTTGTGGATTCTTGTGGGATTATTTAGTATTCCTGATAGTAACAATTATAATACTCACTACTATTAATAAGGTGCCAACTATTTTACTTGTAGTGATAACTTCATGTAAAAAAATAGAGGCAAATACTAAATTGATAAAGGTTGCTGAAGTTGAGAGAATCGTATATTCAGCTGCTTCAGTAATTTTAAGAGCTTTAAACATACACAGACTACCAACAGCGATTAAAAACCCATTTAAGATTAGATTAAACCAAACTTTAGATATATCAGGGAATGATGTTTTAGTGATAGCCATGTAGAAAAAAATCATTCCTGCCACAAGAAACTGAAAAACTATCATGAATGCAACGGGATCACTATCATCATCCTTCATCAACTTTTTTTGGACAATAGTAGAAAGTGAGTAGAAAATGACTGAGATAAGAGCAAGCAAAAACCAAGACATCCTAAGTTCTAATTCCGACTGCAACCGTTAGACTAACGGTATATGAACTATC
>CAZGNX010000027.1:0-10672 GCA_964527065.1 uncultured Pseudomonadales bacterium | reverse complement strand
TGACCGTGCTGCGCCGGGATGTGGTGGGCGGTCCCGGCCAGGCCCGCAACGACGACTGTCGCCAGCACCGATGGTACGATCCCCTTTGGGACGGTAACGACAAGCACCAACGGGGTGGCCGCCCACGATTTGACCGTTACCACCAATGCCGGCTCTGGCTATACCCTCAGCATACGTTATACTGCCAAGCCCACGAGTGGGGCCAACGATATCGACGACCACACAGGCACTAACGCCGCCCCCACGACCATGTCACCAGGTACAGAGGCCTTTGGTTATACGACCAATGATGCAACGCTTGGCACCGGGACCGCCGACCGCTTTACAAGCTCTGGCGGCAACAAATGGGCAGCATTTACAACCAGTAACGCGGAGGTTGCCTACTCCAGTACCTCTGTCTCCTCACAAACTACTAGGGTAGGCTATCAGGTAGGCATCAGTGGGACTACGCCGGCAGGCATCTACGGCACCTCTACCGTGATCGTGACCGCCACTCCTGCCTACTAATATGAATAGAACTATTTCCTTCATACGGCTCATCGGCCTCATGAGCGTAATCTGTGTCACTGTGTCAATAGGACTTAGTGTCACCGTACTCGCCCAATCCGCCACCCCAAGTCTTGGTCTTACCCTCTCTCCCCCCACCTTTGAGATCACCGGCAACCCCGGCGACACCATTACCAATACGGTGAGAGTAGAAAATACCAACGACTTTCCCCTCACTCTGACTGTTGACCGCCGCAACTTTACCGCCCAAGGGGAAGAGGGTTCTGTCGGCTTAACTGACGAGGTCACCTCCTACTCCTTGGCCTCCTGGATTAACGTCAGTCCGCAGAGCACGACCATCGCAGCCAAATCTACCCGCAGTTTTACCTTCACAATCAACATTCCCCTCAATGCCGAGCCAGGCGGACATTTTGGCTCGCTGGTTTTTCGTACTATCCCCTCCTCCACGCTCTCTGGCTCAGGAGCCGCGCTCGCCCAAGAGATTGGTAGCCTGATCCTCCTCAATGTCAGTGGTTACTCTGTCCAAGAGGCTAAGATAGTCGGTTTTGAGCCCACCCAGTCGTTCTTTGAATATGGACCCGTCACTTTGAGCGCGCGGGTAGAAAATGTGGGTAACGTCCACGTCAAACCGGGTGGCACCATCACGATCACCAACATGCTTGGATCCAAGGTGAGCACCCTCAAAGTCGAAGGCAAAAATGTCTTGCCCGGGGCCATCCGTAAGCTCGATAGTGTCTGGGACAACAAGTGGGGGTTTGGGCGCTACACTGCCACCTTTGTTATGGTCTATGGCTCGGATCTTACTCAGCGCGCCGCCGTGACTAACTTTTTTATCCTCCCTTACCGACTGATTTTCTTTATCCTCGTCTTTGCCACTATTCTCATCTTCATTCTCTACAAAATGCGTAAGCGCCTGAGTCTAGCCTGGAAAATTCTGACTTCGAGTAAGTAGCGGACTGATCATTCTATGATCATTCCAACATCCAATCATCAATCTCCAAATCTCAAACAATCACATCATCCAAAAATAAGTAAACGATTACGTTTTTATGGATTCGAACATTGTTTGGTTATTGGTTATTGGTTATTGGTTGTTCCCTTGTTTATTAGTGCTTGTGTATTGGTGATTACTGGCGTAGCCAGTGCAGTGAACCTCACCGTCTCGCTCCGTGTTGGCCTCTCCTCCTTCACCGTCAGTGGCTACACATCTCCCCTCGCGATGGTGACGGTCAAACAAAACGGCGTCATTGCTGGCACAACCACCGCCGATGCAGGCGGCAGTTTTAGTAAAACCATCCAAGCCCTTGAACCAGATACCTATACGTTTCATATTTTTAGCACCGACAGTGAGGGTAAGCTCGGCAATGCCGTCGAATACGTAGTGGCGATTGGCGAAAACCAAAACCTCTCGCTCGATAATCTCCTCCTACCCCCGACCCTGACCCTTGATACGCTCGACACCAGTGTCGGAGAAGACATACATCTGCGCGGAGAGTCCTATCCTGGCACCTTAATCCGCCTGTTTTTTGCCGACGCGTTGATGGCGACCTACACGGCGGATACAAACGGTCGCTGGTACGGCCTCATTAGCACAACTAACCGTCTCTCGGGAGAATATCACGTCTATGCCCACGCCAGTCACACTGCAGGTTATCAAAGCATCCCAAGCATTGGCTATATCCTGACCCTGCGCCCACGCGGAGCACCCTCCGCACTGCCATCCGCCTCACCCACTGCTTCGCCATCTCAAGATCAAGCCACTGACCTCACAGTCGTGACTGCACCAAGTCTAGCTACTACCTCTGCCAAATCAGCGCCACAAGCTACCCCCTTGGCAGAAGGCAACATGATTCGCATGATCCTAGTCGACTCAGATAACACCCTCATACTCTGGCTCCTGTTGCTCATCTTGCTGCTCCTACTCATCTGGCTTTTCATGCTCCTCAAGCGACGTCGCCGGCAACACAAAGATTAGCCTCCTGCGAGGAGAGTCCTCGCAGGCACCACAAGTGTATACTCATGGTAATGCCCAGCAAAAACACCCTCAAAACATACGAGGCCGGTGGTTACTACCACGTTTACAACCGTGGTGTCGACAAACAAATCATCTTCCGCACTGAGCAAGACTACAAGACCTTCCTCTCTTTTCTTCAACTCTATCTCGCCCCGCCCCTGCAAGGAGAGTCCTCGCAGGCCAAGAAACTCCCTCCCTCAAAGAAACTCAAAAACTATTATGGCGACGTATCTCTCATTAGCTACTGTCTCATGCCCAACCACTTTCACCTTTTTGTCCGACAAAAATCAGATCATGGTATGGATCACTTTATGCGCTCCCTTTGCACCAAATATGTCAGGTATTTCAACTCCCATTACAAACGCATCGGTCCCCTCTTCCAGGGTCCCTACAAAGCCGTCATGGTCACAAATGAATATCAATTTACTTACCTGACCAAATATATCCATCGCAACCCTCTCGACCTCCCACCCTACGAGGACTCTCCTCGTAGGCTACAAGAGTACAAGTATTCCTCATATGGTAATTACCTGCATCAATTTCAGCAAAACTGGGTATCCACGGAAGATGTTTTGTCATACTTTTCCAAAACCAACCCCCTCCTCACCTATCAAAACTTTGTCGAGGAAACAGGTGCTGAAGACATCACTGTCATCGCTAAAGTTACTCTAGATCTAGATTAGCCTACGAGGACTCTCCTCGCAGGGCTCAAAAGTTGATTACCACATCTCCATCCTGATCGGTTCGCTTAATCTCGGCACCAACCCTGGATAAACGGTCCAAAGTCTCCTGCGTGGGGTGACCGTAGCGATTTTTTGCGCCTGAGCTTATAATCGCAAGCTCCGGACGAAGTTTTTCGAGGAATTCATTACTACTTGCATACTTTGATCCATGATGACCTACTTTGAGTATGTCTATATCGTGTAGCAATCCCCGCTCCATCAACGACTTCTCTGTCTGGAATCCTGCGTCTCCCATCAAGAGTACTCGCTTCTTATCCTCTAGTAAAAGTAGTACCACCGAGCGCTCATTGAGATCCCCCCGTTTAGCACTCGCACCTAGTATCTGCTCACGCTGAGTGCTTTCCAATTGATCTCGAAATACCGCCACATATTTCTCTTCTGTCTCTGGCGGCCATAGTACATGGAGCTCGATTACAGCACCCATTGCTTGACTGCCAACTCGCAACAAATCACCCTGTTCGACACTCTTTGTCACAATCTCGTTTTCTCGCAGTGAACTGGTGAATTGTGACAGTGCATCGCTCTCATGCACCCCGTCCGATGTAACAAACTCTATCACTTGATATCTATCTATCACTGCATTTAAACCCTGCATATGATCAAAGTCGGAGTTGGTCAAAACTATAAGCTCTATTGTACGATCAAAAAATGGCACGTAACGCTCCAGACAAGCCAAGATCTTTTCACTGCTGGGTCCCCCATCAATTAGCGTCTGGTTACTACCTTTGATGATCAGAATTGCATCTCCCTGCCCCACATCACAAACCACCATTTTTACTTGATCACTCGGCATCTGGCTAACCACTAGCATGGTAAGTCCTAATATGAGGCCGACGATATAGAACACCGTTGTCTTGTTCACCCCCACCACCTTATCACAGCAACCACCCACCAGAGTGGCACATACGCCAACCAGGCTACAAATGGTCCCCCAACCAAGACAAGTGCGCTGAGACCCATAATCAGAGGAATAACGGGCAAAATGAGCATATTCACGAGTGGTGAGATCCACGAGACACGACCAAAGTGGTAGAGAATAACCGGCGCAGTCGCGAGGGTTGCCGCGAGTGTGGGATAGAGATAATCTTTCAATATCACATACCTGGTATGAGATATTGCTACACGCTCAATCAAAGGAACGAAATACAAAATGCCGGCGGTCGCAGCAACTGAGAGTTGGAATCCAATGTCTACCAACATGAGCGGGTGGATCAGGAGCATCGCTCCCGCACTGATCCACAAGAGTCGCTTGGCCTCAGCAGGCCGCCCCAGGTAATACGCAATCAAAGTTAGACTCCCCATGATCCCTGCCCGCACCACAGAGGCGCTCGCCCCAGCGAGGAGCACATACACCACAATCCCCACCACCCCTACTACGATGGCAACACCCCTACGCCAGATCTGACCGGCAACCACCATCAGCACACTCGCCACAATCATGACGTTAAACCCGCTCGCGGCAACGATGTGGAGCGTTCCCGTAGTGACCAGTTGCTGGTAAAAATCCTGCGGCATGCGCTGTCTCACTCCCAGGAGTATTCCCGCAGCCAGGCTGGACATGGGCTCAGGAAAGTTCTTTTCCAGTATAACCACCCATCCTCTCCGCCATTTACCCAACGTTATCAACAGGTGCTCCACTAGACTCAGTCTACGCGGACTCGCTTCTGTCATTTCCTCAAAAGTCGGCTCCGCCATGACAATTCTTGTCTCTTGGCCCAATAGCACTTTTGTCTCCACTCTGCCAATAAAACTAACCAAACTCCCAGGCATAATCTCCGCATAACCCGCAAGCGGGATATACCATATTCCGCTCCGCACGATCGTCTTTGTGTCAGTCTGTTCCGGTATATCAATGATCGGTGCGGTAAATCTCACGAGCGAATCTGGTGTCCAGGTTGATGGTAGTGGGCTCGCCAAACCTACCCACCGCCAAGTAAAGAGGCTAATAAACAGTAATGCGATCTTTAATCTTCTCATACACGCTCTGGGGAATCTTGGCTTTACTTACCAGTTCCTCTATGCTCGCATATGGCCTGTTAGTAATAATGGCCGCCGCTCTGGCTTCTCCTATCCCCTCAAGAGCATCGAGCTCACTCGCAGACGCCACATTGATATTAATCTGTTTCAAATTTTGATTATTACTATTTGTTTGATTACCTGCCTGCGCAGGCAGGTTAGTGCTTGGTGATTGGTTATTACTTTTCGTAGGAATGTAAATTTTCTGCCCATCCTTCACATCCTGCGCCAGATTGAGCGTACGGGCCACCCATTCCCTATCTGCCTCAGCCGACAACCCTCTCGCCATTACGAGCGCATCACCAATCCTTGATCCACTCGGTAACTTATAGATACCCGGCTTCTCTACCGCTCCCGCCACGTCGACAACCATGACTACTTCCTGATTTTTAACAATCTCCACGACTGGTTTCTGGGGTACAAGCTGTCCCCACAATCCATATAAGAGAATGCCTACACCCACGATGGCCACAAGCACCAAAACCCCATATTCTTTCACAAACGACACTATCCGCTCCATGTCACAACACTAACAAATTAGCCCTAACTCTTCAACGTAAAAGTTCACGTCTAAACCAATAGGTTTATCAGTCGCCCCGGCACAAAAATCACTTTCTTTACCTCACCAGTGACCCATTTCTTAATCTGCTCATTCTGCATCGCTCGCTCTATCACCTTTTCCCTATTTTCTGACTCCTCTTTACTCATTTCTACCACTCCCCTCAGCTTCCCATTCACTTGCACCGCAATCGTCACACTCACCTCGTCCACTCCCGATATCCCCGACACATCCGGCCATATCACATACCTGGTATGTGATATTGACTCAGCCGTCTCAGGCGCAAAAAGTGACAGTAAACTGGCAAACATCATCATGTGATCTCTAGACAACACCTCCCCTTCTGCCCGCCACGAGTTCACAAACTCCATGAGCCCTGCAATCGCGGTATTAAACTTCTGCGCTAGTACTCCTTGCTCTACACGCTCCACGAGGGCTTTGAGTTTCGCGGCCATAACGGGTGTTGTCACTTTCCCCACTTTACCCTTCTGTTTAGCAGTCTCTTTGATGCGACCTAAGAACCGTACTTGTCCCGAGATGGCCCCACTGTCCCACGCGATCGATTGTTCCCACGGCCCCATAAACATCTCATACATCCGCACAGCATCCGACCCGTATTTGGCGACCATATCGTCAGGATTGACCACATTGCCAAGCGACTTGCTCATTTTTTTACCGTCCTCCGCCAAGACGAGTCCCACCGAGCGCAGACGCAAAAATGGCTCAGGGAAATCGACGAGTCCCAGATCCTGCAACACCTTGACCCAGAACCTGGCGTATAAGAGGTGTAGCACTGCGTGCTCCGCACCCCCGAGGTACCAATCAACTGGTAGCCATTTCTTAATTTCTGGCAAAGCCGTATTCATCCACCAATCCGTATATGGCTTATCTCTCTGCGACCCAAAGGTCTCACCTTGTAGGTCCTTTGATTTTCGACCTACAAGGTGAGACCTTGAAGGTAATTCGACCTGCCCCCAAAACGCAAACCCCAAAAAGTACCAGCAGCTCCCCGCCCAGTTGGGCATGGTGTCGGTCTCGCGCTTAGCTGGTCCTCCGCAGTTGGGACAGGTAGTATTCACCCACTCACTCACCCGCGACAGCGGTGACTCACCGGTATCTGTAGGCTCATACGACTCAAGTGTCGGTAGCTCCAGTGGGAGTTGTGACTCCGGTACAGGCACAATCGCCATCATCTCGCCATCTTTTTCTACCACATCAAATCCTTCCACATGTTTGGAATTTGATGCTTGGTTATTGGTTATTTCACCTGTCTTTGCGCAGGATGCGCAATAGACAAGTGGTATTGGTTCTCCCCAGTAGCGCTGGCGCGAGAATACCCAGTCGCGCAGATGCCACGTGACTTCACGTCGCGTATGACCCTGTTCTACAAACCACGCAACCATCTCCTCTGTCACCTTCGGCGTGATGGATTTGCCATCAAACGGCCCTGAGTTCTTGAGCACGCCCTCATTATCATGCGCGCTTACGGGATGTTCAGGCACTACCCGGTCCACAACTTCATTGACACTAATCCCATATTTCTGAGCAAACTCCCAGTCACGGGGATCATGCCCCGAACAGCGGATAATACCTGTTCCAAATCCCATGATCGCAAAGTTAGCGACCCAAATCGGCATGCGACGACCATTGTGGAGTGGATCCATAGCATATCTACCAGTGAAGATCCCTTTTTTCTCAAATTTGTCGGCCGTGCGCTGCTCGGTAGTGATCTTGGCCGCCTCCTCAACAAACGCCATCACTGCTTTTTCTTGGTCTGTACCCTCAACCAAGGTTTTCACCAGCGGATGCTCAGGGGCGATTGCGATAAAGGTGTCTGCATACAACCAGGCAGGATAAGCCGAAAATGTCTCAATCTGTAAATCCATATCTTTTACTTGATGCGTGACAACTACCCCCTCCTTCTTCCCTATCCAGTTCCTCTGCATCTCCAGGATCCCGCGCGGCCAATCAAGCCCTTTGCGCTCAGAATCCAATTTTTTACCCTCAAATTTGAGGTCTATATCCAGGTCAGACAACAATCGCTCCGCATAATCAGTGATCTTCATTACCCATTGTGGTAGTAGCTTTTTGGTTACTGGGGTGTGACAACGCTCATGGGTTCCGTCTGCATATACTTCTTCATTAGCTAGGCCTGTTAAACACTTGGGACACCAGTTGATCGCAACTTTTTCTCTATAAACTAATCCTTTTTTATAAAGTTGGAGGAAGATCCACTGGGTAATCGCATAGTATTCTGGATCGGTGGTAGCAAACTCGCGCTCCCAGTCAAAGCTCAGCGAGAGGTTTTGCATCTGTTTTTTAAAGTTAGCATAGTTTTTAGGTACCATCTCTTGCGGGATCTTCTTGGCTTTGATGGCCGCATTCTCCGCCGGCAGCCCAAACGCATCCCATCCCATGGGAGAAAGCACTGTCTTTAGTTCCGATCCTTGCGTAAGCGAGTGATCGGAACTTTGCGATTTCATTCTAAAGTACCTGGCCATCACATCGCAGGCTGTAAATATCCGCACGTGCCCCACGTGGAGGCCCTCACCGGAGGGATACGGGAACATGCCCAGGACATAAGTTTTGCTTTTTGCCATAGCGGTCATTGTATCAAATCACACGCCATCTCCGTGACTACACACTCATTGCACACATGTTGTATAATATAGGACGCTAGTGTGGGACTAGCATTCGCAAATTTAACAAAACTCCATTCCAAAACTTTCACAAGGAGAAATAGGTCATGAGAAAAAAATTGCAAGATATAGTAGGGATACTCATCCTGGTAACACTCATTGGCTGTGTAGCTAATGGTCAAGTGCAAGTACAGGTACAAGAAAATGCTACACTGGCGGTCGAACTAGTCGAGACGCTCTCCGCCCCCCTGACTGAAGCAGTCCAGGCGACAGGTACACCCAATAATGGGACATCTACTCCCCAGAACAGTATGTCACCCATCTTGGGTCTACTTGAACCCAATATTGTCGTAGCCGAGGGGTTGCTCAACCAGCTCAAGCCTGTGACTGGGCTCACGGTTGTGCAAGGAGTTACGTGTCAGGGTCTGTTGGCTAATCTTGATATCAAGCAAGAATATCTGAGATCACAAGGCAAGACGCCGGTGACAGTCGCGATAGCAATCAATGGTACACAGCCAACCAACCACGATTGTGCGTGGACAGTGAGTGCAACCCTAGAGTACAAAACCACTCCCATCCTCGTCTATACGACGATATTCGACACCGAAATGCAGGTAGAAATGGCGAGATCTGGGTTCAGACTGATGTCATACGATGATGTAGTCTCCGGCGGATTACTCAACTGGCTCTCAGGATTGCCGTAAACCCTCGCACTCCCACTGCGAGACACCCCGGCTAACTCTTTTGCCAATGACCCTAACACGGTTTAGCGCCGTGCCACGGTCGGCACAAAAAAAGAGTTAGCTGGGTTATGGAGATAGCCGTGCAACCCTATAACTTACTATTCTCCGCAAAAAGACTACAATCTAGCCACCATGCCATCAGTCGATCCTGAGCTATACAACGACACGTTGCGGTTACGCAATAGTTGGAAGGTAACGACCTTGCGCCTTGGCGTCATTGCCTCCCCAGCTCTGGGGATAGTCATTGGCGAAGCCTTCGTCGATTTCGATCCCATCTGTCGTTCACTCACGTTTCTGTTCTTTGTACCAACCCTCGTCTCCGGGTTTGCTTGGCAGATCAACGAAGGGGCACTTGCTTATCTCAATACCGCAAGATCTTGAGTTCGCAAACGAAACGCACCACTAGCGGGTAAAATGCCCGGACTAGGAGGTGTGCATGAGTTATCATCATTTGTCCCTGTACGAGCGGGAACAATTAGCAATCCTGAAAGCTCAAGGGGTTAGTTTTCGGGAGATTGGGAGACGGTTAAATCGGAGCCATACGACTCTCTCTCGGGAGTATGGCAATAAAGCTAAATATGGTCGTCCCTATATCCCATGCAAAGCCCAAAAGAAAGAGGAGAAAGTAGCGGTCGATCAACGTACTAAAGCACCACTCAAGAGTCCTTTGATCTTCCTCTATGTCCGGGAGAAACTGAGAAACAAAAAGTGGGGTCCTGAAACAATTGCAGGCAGACTCCCGATCGACCATACCGGAGAATCTATCCACTTCGACACTATATATCGCTACATCTATAACTCCAGAAAAACAAGGAATATGAAGTTGTGGCAACATCTCGCCAAACACAGGAAGAGACGACTCAAACGAAATGGGAGAAAAGTGAAGTCAGTGAAGTATTTGAGAGCTCTTCCTCTGGTGGAGCGACCGATCGAGGCACAAGATCGCAAGGTTGTTGGTCACTGGGAAACGGATAACCTAGGCGGCAAGGTCAGTGACAGGCAAACGGTATCTGGTACCACAGAACGTAAGTCTAGGTACACCAAGCTCACCCTCCTCAAGGATAAAAACAGCAAGACGAAGATGTACAAAATCAAAACTCAACTAGGCAAACTTCCTCCCCAAATGAGGCAAACTCTGACTATTGATAACGGCCCAGAAAATGCCAAGCACAAGCTTATCAAGTCCACCTTTAAAGATGGTGTCTATAGCTGTCAGCCGTACCACAGCTGGGAGAAGGGATCAGTTGAGAATATGTTTGGCAGAGTACGCAGATTTATCCCTAAAGGAACCAGTCTCGACACAGTCGACAAACAGACCCTCAAGATAGTCGAGCACTGGCTTAATCACACCCCCAGAAAGTGCCTAGGCTTTCGTACTCCGTATGAGATAATACAAACAGAACTGGAATCAATTAAAAGACAAGGTGGTGCGTTTCAAGTGCGAATGTAGG
>CAZGNX010000026.1:0-11392 GCA_964527065.1 uncultured Pseudomonadales bacterium | reverse complement strand
ACAGAACTGGAATCAATTAAAAGACAAGGTGGTGCGTTTCAAGTGCGAATGTAGGGATCCCACGATACAACTTGATCAACCCCATAGCATATTGACTAATATATCACCAATGTGTATCATTAATACTTGTCTCTATGGTAAATCTGGAAAACAGCTTTCCTTACTTTGCTCTTCCGGCACCTTAAAACTCAGTCAGTTACTCCTATAATATGGATTTCACTTTGGGAATTACTTACCTATTCCTAGTGTGAAGTCCATATTTGAAAGGAGATTTAGACAGGTGACCCAGTACCATACATAGTTTTTCGTTCCATAGCTCTTCACCAAAAATTCCCAAGGAGTATAACATGAAACGCAAGAATCAAAACAAGAAAGAAGCTCGTTTTACCCCCTTCACGATCTTCGCTGGGGCCGTTGTTCTCACCGTGATCTCCGTCGGAGCGTCTCGGATCCAGTTTGGTATCCGCTGTGGGGAGAGTTGCCCACGATGCCATACAGGCTGTAGACGGCTAGGCGAACACGATGGGCACAAGTGTTGGATTGGACACACATGGTGATGCAATGAAAAAGCGAATTATTTTCATCGGGGCGATTGCCGCTTTTATCCTCACCTTGGCCAAAGGTAAATACATCAATGACCGATGTGGAAAGCCTTGTGGGCATTTCAGTCTCAATGGTGGAACGTGTGGAGATGATTGTTGCAAATCCGGAACAATTCCGCATTTTCGGCATCGCTGTTCGAAACACACGCTGTTGGGCTTCTAGTCACGACAACAACTGGCTGAGTAAGTCAAACCTGTGGCGGTAGTCACAATTATCGCCACAGGTTCAGTCAGTCTCATCACAAACTTTACACTTGCCTACCTTCCCTCTACACTTATCCCAATGCCCACTCGTTTTGTGCTCCACACCGTGCTGCTCATCGCCTCAGTGCTCGGGGTCTACCTCTGGCTCTCCCTCCCCTTCCTCACCCCCTACACGCTCCAACTCGTCGCGATCTTGGTCCTCCTCTACCTCGCTAGCCATACCCTGAGAAAGCGCAGACCCACCTGGTTTCACCGCTCCTCTGTCACGATGGACATCACCATCCTCACTTGCATGATCCTCCTGCTGGTGACCGAGACGGCTGGCCTCACCTCGCCTTTCTTCTTCCTCTGCTATTTCCTCCTCTTTGGGGTGGCTATGCTCTACGAGATTGAGGCTACGCTGGTGCTCACAGGCGTCTTGATCTTGTTCTTCCTGTTCCTACCCAGCACCAATCTCAGCGATCTCCCGCATCTCTCGGGACTCCTGGCATTGGTGATGATCACTCCGCTCGCCATCTTTACCGGCCACCAATACGAGGCGACGCTCGAGGCGAGAGAGCTCAACCGTAGGCTCACCAAACATCTGGGAGTTATTGAGTCCGATACCCTCATCTTCCTCTCTCTCAATCTGAAAAAAACCTTGCTCTCAGCGCTCGACTCACTCTCCCTCACCATCCCCCTCACGAAGGTGAGAGAGGTCAGGACTAACCTAGAGATGCTCTACGCAGATCTGAAAAATCTCTACCGCTCCGCCGACGAACTCCAGTCGGCAATCGACCAGGAAACCGACCAACCAACCAAGCCCTAACGACTACCTCGTCTCATATGAGAGAGTGACGTTCACACTCACTTCGCTCGACCCGGCCTCTACCGGCGTCTCTGTCTTAGCCATCTCGACACCTCCTCCCATCATGGCGGTATCCCGCATCATGTAGGGCTGGGGTGGATAGCTCATCCCCTCCTGCACATTGACAATGCGGCCGAGGCTCATTCCTGAGAGACTCGCGAGTTCCTCAGCCTTGACTTTGGCTTGTTCAATCGCCTTGGCTCGGGCTTCTTTCACCGATTCCTCTTTGCGCTTATCGGAGAGTCCAAAGGTGGGGCCACTGACGTTCTCGAGTCCCAACACTCCCACTAGATCGAGTACCGGGCTCACCTGCTCCATGTCTCTAATGCGCACCTCTACTTGGGCATACGCTGTGTATCGCCCACGCTCATCATAGTCAGGGTAAAAGGAATACGAGCTCGTGCGGATATCCTCGGCCTTGATATTGAGAGCCTTAAGTTCTTTGGTGAGTGCAGTCATCGTCTGATTGACCTGTTCCTGCACTTGTTTCACGCTAGCCCCCTCTTTGCGCACACCCATGACCACACTGGCTTCATCCGGCACTACGACTACTTTGCCCTCTCCCGAGACGTCAAACGTCGACAGCTTCTGGGTCTGCGTCACTGACACGGGCAGTGCCCCTGCTAGGCGGAAATAGATCCCCGCCACTCCAGCCACTACCAATCCTACCGCCATGACTTCAAGCATTTTCTTCACCATAAAACCTCCTTTCCTTCAAATATAGCACAATAAAGTTGAGTCATGCAGACCTGACTGTTTTGGTGCAGTGTAGTGGATCCAGGCTGAAAGCATGGACCGTCACGCAAACCAAAATACGTCAGGTCGAATGACCACAATATACCAATCATTGACAACGATCAGCCCCCTATGCCATAGTGGAGTCATGCCATCCAAATTACTGCAGCGTAACTTTGAATCCGGCCACACCTACCACCTCCGCCACCAGGCTAAAAAAGATACCATCTTATTCCAATCCGAGGCCGATTACAAAAACTTTGTCCTCCTGCTCTCTTACTACCTGCGCTTCCCCGACGCTACTCCACTCTCTTGGGTCAAGCGTTTGACTCCCCAGACTGTCATCAACAAGAGAGATGCCTCCACTTTGGGAGCCTCCCCCGTCACACTCCACTCCTTCCTCCTCCTCCCCGACCATTTCCACCTAGTCGTAAAGGAAAACGTAGGTGCATTCAAACCGGGCATCTCCAATCTCATGCGCCGTTTGAGTGTCGGCTATGCCATGTACTACAACAAAACCTACGGTGTGACCGGTACGATTTACCATGGCAAATACAAAATGATCCCTGTGGCGCAAGACTCACTCTCTCCGCTCATCTACGCTCTCCACCACCACGAGGGAGTCAACGACACCTTTCTCACCTCTCCCCTTCACTCCTCCCGCCCCGACTATGCGAGCTTTACCCCTGCGGAGTCAGGAGGGCAAAGCGGGTCTCGCCCCTGGATGACCCCTCTCCCAACCGTCGCTCCCGGACCCATCTCTCCTAAGCTGCTGCTAGAATCTGCATAATCTCTTGTGCGTGAGTTTCTGATATCAGATGACCCTCGCCAGCATATTGTGTCAAGACACAGTTTGGAATTGTCTCCTCAAAGTACTTTCCACTATTTCTCACCACTACATGGTCCTCACTCCCGTACCACAAAAATGTCGGGACTGTTATTTTAGCAATATCAAAGCCCCAGTCTTGCGCTATGAGACTCATTTCCCATGCTGGACCGTCTATCCCCCGAGCAAACGCATCCGCGATGGTCAAATTCCCACGGTCAACCAACGCTTGATTTTTGTATAGTTTTTTATCTTCCTTGCCCCACAAAAAACGGTATGCCTGAACTCCTATACCGTAACGAGAATTAAAATACATGAGACTTACGATCAAATTGCGCAATCCTGCCTTGCCAGCCATTGCCGCGATCGCTCTTGTGCGCCAATATACATTGTTACTGCCAACCCCGCCTCCTGCCACGATCCCCAGCCTGGTTATGCGGTTTGGTAACCTATATGCACAAGAGAGCGCACTGGGCGCACCTCCAGATACCCCCAGCACTGCAAATTGCTTGATACCCAAACTGTCTACAATTACCTCAACGTCTCCTGGCCAGTCCAACAATTTTCTCTCAGGCTCAAAGTCAGAAAGTCCAAATCCTGGACGATCCGGCGCAACGATCCACACTCCTAACTGCTTGGCTCGATTGTGGTATATCGCACTGCTAATTCGTGTGGCAGGCCAACCATGCATGACAAGAATGGGCACACCCGTGCGATCGCCGTACTGGGCAAATCCCACTTTCCTCCCTGAATTTAGGGTGATCGTACTGTCTACTCCATGCATACAGGGATTATAACTCCACACTCTCCCAGTGCTCTATTTTTGGCTCATCTCCACTTAACCACACCCCCACCACATCGACTCTCACGCGACCGTCCCACCCAAACTCTCTGCACCATGCCTCCCCCATTCGCTTGACCTGTTCCACCTTCCATTTATTTACCATCTCCCACGGCTCGCCATAGCTACCCGTAGTCTTGGTTTTCACCTCCACAAATACAATTATTGGTTCACCCGTGCGTTCGTGCATTTGTTCACTAATTTTTGCTATTATGTCTACCTCCCCCCACTTGCTCCGGTAATTCCTAGTCAGGATCTCATATCCCTTTTGTTGTAAATACTCTGCAGCTTTTCGCTCTCCCTTATTCCCAGTTATCTTATTGCCCTGCTTTCCCATACCTCCAATATACCAAAAGACTAGACTCCCAACATCACATACCAGGTATGTGATGTTGCCTAATTACCCTTGACATTGCTCTCTCTCTGGGAAAATAGAAGTATGAGTTTAGCAACTTATCACGAACATTATTTACAAACAGTGCAGGATGATCCGACTTTGACCGCAGATGATCGCGCGCTCCTATACGAGCTTACTTTACAGCCCATGGATCACACCACAGGCACTTCTACCTATACTGCAGAAACTCACTGTGTAGACAGCACAAATTCTGACAACACAGCTTAATTAATATCACATACCAGGTATGTGATATTCAGATCTAGTGATCGATCAGCTGGTTCTTGATAAATTGGAGGGTTTGTTGGTACCCTTGGTTGTCATGCACAAATTTCTTGTAAAAATCCCGCTTCTTGTTCCGCAAAATATCGTCAAAGACCAGAGGTTTCTGCTCTCCCCCTTGTACATAAAATGAGAATGAAGAGTATGGATACTTGATCGGATCATCCACTAAATTGGCAGTCGTAGGATTAAGGTGAATATATCGAGAAACATGGAGTAGTTGGTTCTCAGATTCAATCAAAACGGCTTTAAACTTTGACTCAAATAAAGGTCCTTTTTGCTTGTGTAAAGTATTGTAATACCTCACAAATGACAAGGTCATTCTTTGCATATATCTTGAGATCCCGCCCTCTACTTCCTGTTTTAGCAATAAATGAAAATGGTTAGGCATCACACAATACGCCAAAATACTGACTAGTCGATTATCAAAATCCATGATGTTTTCCTTGTATCTTTTCTCGAACGAGAGTCGTCTCGGTGGCTTGGTTAAAGTGTAATAAATTAGAGTTTTGACAAAAGCATTTGCCTCCCGATCACGCTCAAAAAGTTTCACACCAAACGCACTGCGGTTATACACGTGATAGTACTCACCGGAGATCAATGGTACTTTCCTACTTGCCATAAATAGATAATATCACATACCTGGTATGTGATATTCACCTCACCACACATTTTCCCGATACTGTACCGCCTCCGCAATATGAACAGTTGTAATATCCCCTTCCCCCGCCAGATCCGCGATTGTCCGCGCCACTTTGATAACTTTAAAATAAGCCCTGGCCGAGAGGTCAAACTTTCTAGCCGCAGAGGTCAAAAACTGTTTTACTTCACTTGTTAGCGGACAAAACTCTTTGACCTGTTTATTCCCCATTTGCGCGTTGGTATACATGCCTTTCACACTCTTAAACCTCCGATCTTGGATTTGCCGCGCCGCCATAACCCTCTCCCTTATCTTTTTTGAACTTTCGGTATTAGAATTTTGAATTTGTTTGGCATTTGGTGCTTGGTTATTGGAATTTTCGATCGTCAACTTGTTGACGTCGACCGGATCCACCCATACATGCAGATCAATGCGGTCGAGAATCGGCCCAGATACCCGACGACGATATTTCGCAATATTTCTCTCCCCGCACTGACATTCTTTCGTCGGATGATTGAGATAACCACACGGACACGGATTGGCGCTAGCCATCAGCATAAAACTCGCCGGATACTCCACCCTCCCCATCGCTCGTGTGATTGCCACGTGTCCATCCTCCATTGGCTGGCGCAAAACTTCTAAAACGCTTCGCGAAAACTCTGGCATTTCGTCAAGAAATAGTACTCCCAGGTGAGCAAGTGATACCTCCCCGGGCATAGGATTCGACCCGCCTCCAATCAGCCCAACCATGCTGGTGGTGTGGTGAGGGGAGCGAAATGGGCGGCGCCTCACTAGTGCTCCCCCTGCCTCCATGAGACCTGACACACTATAGATCCGCGTCACTTCGAGCGACTCATCAGGCAGGAGTGGCGGTAGGATCGAGGGGAGCGCCTTAGCGAGCATTGTTTTGCCAGCACCCGGGGGACCCACAAGCAGCAGATTGTGTCCACCTGCTGCGGCTATTGTGGCTGCTCGCTTGGCTAGTTCCTGCCCCGCAATTTCCGAGAAATCAACGAGCGGCTCAGCGTCGTCTAGTATGGGTAATAGTTCAATTGGCTTAAGTGGGGTAATCAGTTTTTGGCCACTTAAATGTCTCAGGAGCTCCGCTAGCTCACGTACCGGATAGACGGTCACACCCGCTACAACTGCCGCTTCATTCGCAGATAGCACAGAGACATATAGGTCTTTGACTCCGCGCGCTTTGGCGAGCATGGCGGCCAGTAGTACCCCTCGGCTATGTTTGAGCGAGCCATCAAGCCCCAGTTCACCATAAAAATACGCTCCCTCCCCTACACTCATATCAAGCTCTATTTCTCCGCTTCCGATCATAATCCCCACCGCAATTGGTAGATCATAATTGGAACCCTCTTTGGGTAAATCAGCCGGCGCGAGGTTTACGGTAATTTTTTTGTCAGGATAGCTAGCTCCGCTATTCTCGATTGCTTTCTTCACCCGCTCTTTGGCCTCCCCTACAGCCTTGTCAGGTAGTCCTACGATCGTCAGTCCCGGAAACCCCTTGGCCGCCACATCCACCTCAACCACTACTTCTTGTGCATCAAGCCCAACCGTCGCCACACTCTTGACTCTCGCCAACATGGATTCACTATAGCAAAAACTATTTGACTCCCCACACTCCCCGCTCTTCTTTCACCTCGCCCCGCAAGAGGAGACTCATCAGAGACGCCGACACCTCCCCCACATTGCGCCCGAGCCCTCGAGACAGTTCGTTCACCGATTGCGGCCCCTCAAGACGCAGTAGTGCAACTAATGTGCTCTCGCTTGCGCTCAGCTGGGAGTTTTGGCGATGCTGCCAGCCCTTTTTTGAGGACAAATACTGCTCACTCTTTTCAAGAGCCTGGTAAAGCCGCTCTAAAGTGAGTGATATAGCCTTGCCCTCGGATATCAAAATGTTGGAGCCTTCCGAGGTCGCCGAGAAGATTGACCCCGGCACGGCAAAGACCGGCTTGCCTTGGCGCATGGCCCAACTCGCCGAGTTGAGCGAGCCACTCTTGACTCCCGCCTCCACCACTACGACCATGTCAGAGAGTCCCACGACAATACGGTTACGCTGAGGGAACGTCCAGGTCTGCGCCCGCGTGGTACCCGGATACTCAGAGAGGAGGAGTCCACCACTATTCATCATAGATGTGTACGTCCGCTTAGTTTCTGGATCCAGCACACAGTCGATCCCATAACCCAGCACAGCCACCGTCTTACCGCCATTTTCCATTGTCAATCTATGCACTTCTGTATCAATCCCGTACATAAAACCCGAAATCGTTGTATAACCCGCTTCCACAAATCGTGGCACGATCTCAGTCAAAACTTGGATACCGTACCGACTCATCTTGCGCGAGCCCACAATCGCTACTGTTTTCTCAAACAAAATCGGATCTATCTGCCCCCTAAACCACAAACCCTTCACGGACGGTTTAATCACTGAGCTGCGCAATCTCTCTGGAAATCTCGCGTCGTCGTAAGCGACATAGCTACTCACCATACAAAATACTTTATACTAAAACCATGCTGGTCAGCATGGCAATCACCAATCATCAATAAGCAATAACCAAACAATGAAAACAAAAATAAGACAAAATAATAAAACCTCCAAACTTGATTATCCTTGGCGATTGGTCACTGTTTGCTTGGTAATTGGTGCTTGGTTCTTGGTTATTGCGCGACCGCCCCTGGCGAACGCGGAAACCCTCGTCTCCCCTAATTACAAGGTACGCCTGGGCAACTTCAACATGGCCTCAGGTCTCAAATCCTCTGCCTCCTACAGCCTCACGGACACCGTGGGACAGATTGCCGCCGAGTTCTTTAGCTCAGCCGGATACCACGTCAAAGCCGGCTTCCAGTACATATATACGCTGTACAACTTCTCCTTTAGCATCTCCACGCTCGCTATACCCCTGGGCTCCCTCACCCCCAATACGTTCTCAACCGCCACCAACACTTTGACCGTGACCGCCCCTGGCCAGGGCTATAGCGTCACCGCGCACGAGGTAGGCAAGTTAAAGAAATCCGGTGGCAGCGACACAATTCCCGACACTATCTGTGACTCAGGACCATGCACCGAGACCTCCGCCACTGTCTGGACGACTCCCACCAACAATGGCTTTGGCTACAATGTATCTGGCCACGATATCTCCTCAGACTTCCTCTCCTCCTCATACTTTCGCCCTTTCCCCGACGTCTCCCTTGGCGAGTCACCCGCCACCATTATGACGACCTCAGCCGCCGGCAGAAACCGCGTAGCGACCGTGACGTACAAAGTCTCCCCCTCAGCTAGCCAAGCCGCCGGCCAGTATTCCACCCAAATTGTCTATATCGCTACACCTGTTTATTAACATCCAATCATCAATAATCAAAACACAAACAATGAAGACAAAAATAAGACAAAATAACCAAATCTCCAAACTTGATTACCTGCCTGCGCAGGCAGGTTGGAATTTGATTATTGGTTATTCCAAACAATTTATTACAATTTGTTTGATTATTGGAATTTGGTTATTGATTATTACAAGAGTGCCTTCAGCCCAAGCTCAATCTGCCACCCTAACCTTATCCCCTCCCGTTGTTGAGATTCTCCTCTCGCCCAATCACAAGGTTAGCCAAACCTTCACCCTCAGCGCCGAAGGCTCACCCCTAGTCCTCACCCCCACGCTCCGCCTTGCAAAACCCAATGGAACAGATGGCCACGTCACCATAGACCCCTCACCGCTCAATGAGAGCACCATCCCCCTTGTTATAACATCCTCACACCCACTCAATGAGCCGATTATGTCAGATGGTCCTGTCACACTTACCCTCACCTTTGAGGGCGCTAGTCTTGACGTACCTCAAGACATTTACCTCGCGCTAGTCTTGAGTGCAAGTTCAACAGACTCCCCCCTCACCCGCCCAAACCTTGGTGTGGGCGGGGGCATCTCCTCGCTCATCCTTCTCACACTCACTCCCGTTGGCACTCTGCCCGTCAGTTTAGAGATTGAGGGATTCTCTCCTCCTGTTGTGCACGACTCCTGGACTCCCCTTACTCTCGCTCCAACACTCAAAAATGGTGCTCCCATCATGGTCAGGCCCGAAGGCACGTTCGAAATTATTGGCCCTGGTGGCACTACCATTATCTCGCTCCCTCTCTATCCCAATCTGATCCTTGGCGACTCCTCTCGTAGTATCCTGGCTTCGAGCAAAGATCCGTCCTTTGCACAGCAAGGGACGGTTCTTCAGGCACTCCCCCTCTCTTGGTCTCCCAAATGGAGCGATCTTGGTCCTCATCGCCTGCGCCTCACGATCACAACCCAGGGCGGTACCAAGTTAACGGAAGTCGAGAAAGTAGTCTGGATCTTGCCACTGCGCATTATCGCTTTCTGCACTGTCCTGATTTTTGTTGCACTCACTTGGTTCATCAAAACTAAAAAACTCAGACAATCTAATTGACATTACACCCGCTAAATCATACAGTGATACTACTATGAAAGGGCTCTTTGGTTATGGTTTGCTCGTTCTCTGTATTCTGGGAGTCCTCACCCATCCGACCCCCCTCTCCTCGGCCAACTTGACGAGTGTCAAAGATACACTCCAGACCTCTAGGCTCTCGGTCCGAGCCCGGGTTGACTCCACGGGTACCTCTGCCGGATCTAGTCGCGTCAAGATCAAAACGAGCGCGAGTGCCCCCGCCAATACGATCTCCACTGCCCCCTTGCGTGCCCAAGATAGCTTGACTATTGGCACCGGCACCTACACCGTCGTCGACATCTACGACGCCGACGAGTTTGACGTCTCCCCCGTGCTCGCCTCTGGTGACGCGGATGACAATGATCCCGTCTATCTCAAAATGCGACCGCAACACGTGATCCAATTCACGACCGCCTCTGGTATCGCCAACGGTTTTTTCCAGGTACTCCTTCCCGCCGACACGGTGGCTCCCAACGACGGCAATCCCGATGACGAGGGTTATGACTTCAACACCACTGTGGATGTTGCCGCTCCCTCAGATGTGGGATCAACTTTTGATTTTGTCGCCGGAGTCGCCACTCCTTCAGGAGGATCAGGTTGTACCTCACCTGCCAACTACCATTGTTTTGAATTCCACTACTCAGGCAGTGGTGGCGTGGGCCAAGCCTTCACCCTCACAATCGGTAACACGAGTGGCACCAACACCCCAATTGCACCTGCTACAGGGACCGCGCATACAGAGGGTGTCTCTGACACCTACCCCGTGATCGTCAAAGCCTTTGGTGCCGAGGCCAATCCCAATTCTGCCACCCCAATTGATACCACAACCGCCCGTGTCGCCCACATCGAGAGCGTGCGCGTCACTGCGACCGTTGATCCCACGATTAGCTTTACGATCACAGGCGTCGCCGCCTCCCAGACACGTTGCGGGGTCGCAACCGATGTCTCGACCTCGACAGGGGTCAATGCTCCCTTGATTGTCCCCTTTGGCACCATGACACTCAATACTTTCAAAAATGCCGCGCATCAGCTCACTGTCAATAGCAATGCCGGCAGTGGATACGTCGTAACCGCAAGTGAAAATGATCAGCTAGGCAAAGACGGATTAACTTCTCCTTTTATCCCCGACTCCCTCGGCAACGGCGGTGCGATGACAGAGTCTTCCTCTGCCGAGTGGACGACCTCCACCGTGAATGGCTTTGGCTATTCTCTCCAAAATGTTGATGCCTCCTCCCTCCCTTTCCAGTACACGACGGCGACCGGCAACTGCTCAGGGGCTTACTGTGCCCGCCAGTTTGCCGATATTGCCGGGGCTGAATCGGTGCAATCGATCGCAAGCTCCTCTACAGTCGCCAACGCCGAAGATTTCTATGTCTGCTACAGACTCTCAATCGGCGCCACCCAAGCCGCCGGCGACTACGAAAACCAAATTACCTACACCGCAACTGGAACGTTCTAAATTAATAACCAATAAACAATAATCAATCATCAAACAATGGCTACTCAAATAAGACAAAATAACCAAAACTCCAAACTTGATTACCTGCCTGCGCAGGCAGG
>CAZGNX010000025.1:0-11559 GCA_964527065.1 uncultured Pseudomonadales bacterium | reverse complement strand
ATCTCTTACCCTATGTAGAAAACGGGGTCCTCACCCTGATAGGTGCCACGACCGAGAACCCGAGCTTCGAGGTGATTGGTCCACTCCAATCACGCTGTCACATCTATGTACTCAAAGGGCTCAGCGAAGAAGATGTGGCGACCATTATTGCCCACGGTGCCAAAGCTCTCAAAGTCAAAGTCGACAAAGATGCGGCCGAGTTTTTGGCAACGTATAGCAATGGAGACGCTCGCAAAGCCCTCAACGTGCTCGAAACGGCCGCCGGATTGTACAAAAAAATCACGCTCGACAACCTCAAGGCCACACTACAGTCGCCCTACTTGCGCTACGACCAGGCAGGGGACGAACACTATGACACCATCTCGGCCTTCATCAAGAGCATGCGCGCGAGTCAAGTCGATGCCGCCATGTACTACCTCGCCCGCATGGTGGCAGCGGGGGAGGACCCGCTCTTCATCGCTCGCCGCATGGTGATCTTTGCTTCAGAGGATATCGGAGTGGCAGTCCCCACCGCGCTCGTTGTCGCTAACGCAGTCTTTCGCGCCTGCGAAACAATCGGCTACCCCGAGTGTCAGCTCAATCTCGCCCACGGCGTGGCCTACCTCTGTGGGTGCGCCAAGTCGAGAGCCACCAACGACTCCTTTTTTGCCGCCATGGAAGATGTTAAAACGTATGGCAATCTCGAGATCCCCCTCAAAATCAGGAATGCCCCCACCAAGCTGATGAAAAATTTGGATTACGGCAAAGGGTATACCAAATACGATAACGAGAGCTACCTCCCCGACAAACTACAAGGCAAAAAATATATGAAAGGAAAAAAATGATCAGCAAAATATTTGCCATCTGTCTCTTAGTCGACAATCTTGCCACATCGCGCGACTTTTACGAAGCTAAACTCGGTTTGATGGTCAACTCGCAAGATAGGGGATTCGTAGATTACAAGCTCGGCGAGACCCCGCTCGCCCTCTTTGAGAGAAAACACGCCACAGCCATGTTTGCTGTTAAACATATGCAACGAGCCGGCGGGGCAGTCATTGCCCTCCAAGTGGATGATGTTGCCAAGACATGCAAGGAACTACAAGCTAAAGGAGTTACAATTTTTGAAGGTCCCAAACAAACAAGTTGGGGTCAAACCGTCGCCTACCTCCACGACCCCGATAGTCACATTATCGAAATAACAGACTAATCACTACCATAATTCGAATTATGGTAGTAAATATTATGTTGCAGAGTATCATCTTAGTAAGACAGCGCGAAACCGACTACAACAAAGAACGTCGCATGCAGGGTTGGTTGGATGTCCCGCTAAACAAGACCGGCCGGGAGCAAGCCAAAGCTATCGCGGTCAAACTGCGCGGGATAAAATTTGATGCCGTCTATAGCTCCGATCTGATCCGCGCTTACGAAACCGCCAAGATCATTGTCAAATCACTCAAACACAAAATAAACACTACTGGAGCTCTGCGCGAACGCGATATGGGGATATTTGCCGGTTGGGCGTGGGAAAGCGAGAGGGATGAGATAAAAGATATGTTGTGGGCAGAGTTTCAAGCATCGCGCGACAGCGAGGATCTACACTGGAACAAACACCAAGGTGAGTCACAACATCAAATGTCAACCAGAGTCTCTGATTTCATGCGCTCGCTCCACGCACTACACGCCAAACAGTCAGTGGTTATCGTGACTCATAGTGGCACCATCAATCGCATCTTAGAGCAGTACAAATTAAAACAATCAATCGAAGGTTTTCGAATGATACGTAATGGTGCGGTCCTGATCCTCAACAAATCCGCCGAAGGTTATACGCTAGAAGAAATGTAATATGTCACGCACTAACTTCAAAAAGATCAAACATCACTTTGCCAAGCGCGATCCCAAAATCTTGGCAGTCCTTGAGACCGTCAACCTCGGCGATTGGTTTGAGGATCGCTCCTGTGACGATCACTTCTACAACTTAACCCGCAACATCATTTACCAACAGTTGGCAGGTAAGGCCGCAAGCACCATTTTTGGTAGATTTGAAAAATTGGTCGGTGGCAAGGTCAAGCCCGAGCGAGTCATAGAATTTGAGGATCAGGCGTTCCGCGATGTTGGACTCTCCTGGGCCAAGGCCAAGTACGTAAAAGATCTCGCCTCCAAAGTAATTAGCGGCGAAGTAGTACTGGATAATCTTGATACCCTCGACAATCAAAGCGTGATCACCGAGCTCACGAAGGTCAAGGGAATCGGCCACTGGACTGCCGAGATGTTTCTCCTATTCACTCTCCATCGCGAAAATATTTTCTCATTTGGAGACTTGGGTTTACGCAACGGTCTCATCAAGCTCTATGGTCTCAAAAACCCAACCGATAAACAAATTAAGAAAATTGTGAGTAAATGGTCACCCTACGAGTCATACGGTTCCATCTGCCTCTGGCACTACCTAGACAACTAGCGCCTCCACCCCCACGAGAGATCCTTTTTCCAGCAGTTTGAGCATCGCCCCGCCTCCCGTAGAGATGTGGTCGATCCGCGAGGCATGCTCTTCCTCTTTTATTGCAGCGAGCGTATCCCCTCCACCCACGAGGGTGTAGGCAGCGGTGTTGGCATTGATTGCACGGTAGATCGCCTCAGTGCCTGCCTTGTATTGTGGATCTTCGACCTTGCCCATCGGTCCATTCCAGATGATTGTTTTGGCACTCGCAATTGTCTCCACGTACACTTTTTGTGTCGCCTCACCGATATCTAGCAGTTGATCGCCTTCAAGCGGGGTAAGTACCTTAGCATTCCCTGTAAGTTTTATCCCTTTCGCCAAGAATTCGTTGGCTAGTTTGCCCCCCAGCATAATCACGTCGGAGCGGGTTGAGAGAGACTCGAGTAACTTGATCTTGTCCTCGACCTTCGCTCCCCCCATCACTACGATTATAGGATGCTCTGCGTGACCTCGTACTTTGAGGATAGTCTCTACTTCTTGCTCTAACCATAGTCCAGCATAACTAGGCAAATACTTCGTAATCCCCACAATACTCGCGGATGCGCGGTGGCATTCACCAAATGCTTCATTGACATAAATGTCACCTAGGCTCGCCAGTGACTGGGCAAACCTTTCATTATTCGCGTCTTCTCCCTCCCAATAGCGCACGTTCTCTAGCATCGTGACGCTAGACACTGAGTCACCAAGACACTGTGACACTGTCTGGTGCAAGCGGATGTTAGTACCAAGTAGCTCGCTGGCATACTCAGCTACAGGCAGAAGTGAATATGTCGAGTCGGCTCCCTTTGGTTTGCCCAAGTGTGAGAGTAGTATCACTTGTTGTGCTCCCCGAGCAAGCAAAAGTTTTATGGTAGGAAGCGTGCGTACAATCCGTGTATCGTCGACTATCTGTAGTGCTTTGCCGAGCGTGACGTTCCAGTCGACCCGCACCACCACTCGCTTGCCTACGACGTCCGCTTCTTCAACTGATCTGACTCTCTTCTCAGTTGTAATCACTTTTCGCGCCACGTACTTATCGACTAGTATTTTGGTTCTAGAGACTTTTAATTCATCAAAGAGTTTGATGCATCTAACCTTCATTTCGTTTTTGATCTTTAGCTTAAAGTCAGGGCTCAACTGGTCTATCTCACTCTTGTATTGACCCAAAGCGTATTTACGCATTCGGTAATAAAATTGTCCGTCAGTCTCTCCAGCTTTTCGCGCAGCACCTTTTTCCCGACTAACCCACTGGTACATTGATGCAAGTAGGTCAGGGGGGAAATTGGGGTGGTCCAGTATCATATTTTGCCAGCCCGTAGAGAGGTGAATCTCGATCGCTCCGTACTTTGGGAACTGAGCAAATTGTGACTCAGGTAGAGTAGAAGCCCCATGTTGTACCACCCCAGCCATCCCAAGTTCGCGTGCTTGCCTTGAGAGCCGCTTTATCAGCTCAAAATCAACCTTGGCCTCTGCCAGTGTATTATCGCTCTGCATAACCCCGCCATGAGACGTCCCTGTCTGGACACTTATTTTAGAGAGTCCGCTCAACTCCTTTGGATAAGTAGAGCGAAATAGCTGGATAAATCTTGCTAGATCCTCTTCTGTACTATTTTTGTCTCCAATGTGACCTATTTCCCCCCCAATTGATATCTCTACATCTTTTGGCTGTCGGCTACGAATGTAGTGTGCGAGTTCACTTGTGATTCGCGCATTCTCTCTCTGTTGTGCCACGACACTAGAGAGTGAGGTATCTACTAAGGTAGAGGCATCAATATCAATGTTATAGAACCCACTGGCTATCTCAGCATCTATCAATTTTTTGATTTGTTCTACTTCGCCTTTTGCGATTATACCTGGAGCAACGGCTTTGGCTTGAGAATGATCTCCCTGCAAGAATATCGGTCCATCCCACCTTGCTCGATTGGCACCCAAAAGTACAGCCTCAGCAAATGTCCCTGTAGACTGGGCTGTATACCCCATTTCACTGCGGGCAATCTCAAGTATAAATGCTCCAGCTTGACACTCTTTGGCGGCCTCAAAAATACCTTGTGCTAGTTCTGCAGTCATGGCCCGCAGATTAAAAGCCGGGGTCGTAAATCCAGAGATCTCTGTACGTGCAAGAGCCATATAGAGAGCTTGGATCGATGCGAGTCGAGAGTCTGGCATGCCTCCACTATAATCTACAAATTTGGCATATGCTATACTTATCACAATTACTGTAAAAGGAGATTATCGTATGGCCAAAGTAACCAAAAAGTCAGTAAAACGTGTAACACGTAAAGCCAAAGTTACACCATTAGTATCAGACCCCTTGTCAATGCCTCTGGCAACTACTGTAGAGCGCAAACCCATGAACAACCGCATTTTGAGTTTTGCACTAGTCGCAATAGCCTTAGCATTGCTTATTTATAAGCTCGGTCCTTGGCTTGCCCCTGTCATAGTGGATAGCCGTCCCTTGACACGTTTTGAACTCTGGTCACGTCTAGAGAAAATTTATGGTGCGCAAACACTTGATGATATGGTTAATGAGCGCATCCTTAACAATGCTATTGCCAAATCTGGGGTCAAAATAGAAAAATCCCAGGTCGAGGCCCAGCTCAAAACTATCGAAACACAATTCGAAAGCTCTGGTGGCATAGACGAAGCACTCAAGCAGCGTGGTCTAAGCCGTAGTGATCTTGAGAAACAAATCTCTACACAGCTCTCGGTAGAAGCTCTCTTGGCCGACAAGATCGAACCTACAGAAGAGGAGGTCAAAGCCCAGTTTGAAGCAGGAGCCACCACGCTCTACAAAGACAAAAAATTGGATGACGTCAAAGAAAGTATCGCCGAAGAACTAAAGCAAACCAAACTCCGTGAGGCCTTCCTCACTTGGTTTGCCGACGTCAAAAAAGAAGCCAAAGTAAAATCTTTCGGCATATAGTGGATTCATGCAGGTTGTCTACCTAGCTGCAATTTTTATAATCCTAATTATTGTTCTCTCTACATTGCGCGAACGCCTCGTGAATGAGCTCTCAGGAACAAGCTTGCTCTTACTCAACTCTGCCCGTCCTGGCATCCTGTTCTACAGCCTCCTGGTCCTACCAGGCACAATTATCCACGAACTCTCGCACTGGATAGTCGCTGAGATTCTACAGGTAAGAACGGGGGAGATTACGATACTTCCTAATTTAAAAGGAGAGGGAGAGCGGGAGCGCCTCGGCTCAGTCACTACAGCCAGGACTGATCCATTGCGGGGATTCTTGATTGGCGTTGCTCCATTTGTGTCAGGCCTCCTTTTTTTGGTTATATTGGGACATCTCCTGGAACTAGGGTGGGGAGTATACGCCTGGTGGCAGCTAGGCCTCATCATCTATGGCATTGTGGTTGTAGGCAATAGCATGATGATCTCCCGGGAGGACCGCCGCACGTGGCCCTTTATCATTGTACTATTTGTCATTATCGCAATACTGCTGTTTAAATTCTATCCGTCATTCTTGATAGATTTTCGTCCGCAATTAAGTCAGATCTTAATCCCACTCAACCAGGTATTGGGGGTGACGGCTGTGCTAAACCTTGGTATGATAGGGGGCAGTTACGCGCTCAGGAGAATCATTGAAAAAGTCACAAAAAAACAAGTAGTACAAAGAAAAGGATAGATTCTATGAAATTAATGGTTGCAGGTGGGGCAGGTTTTATTGGTAGCAACTTTATCCACTACATGCTAACAGCTCATCCTGATTACGAGATCATCAATTATGACAAGCTTACCTATGCAGGCAACCTAGATAACTTGAGTAGTGTAGCAAATAACCCCCACTACCATTTTGAACAAGGTGACATAACTGATCTTGAGAGACTAAACGAAGTTATCAAAAAGCATCACGTTACACATCTCATCAATTTTGCGGCTGAGACTCACGTAGATCGCTCCATCCACGGCGGGATCAAGGATTTTGTACTCACGAACTCTTTGGGGGTTCAGATGCTATTAGATACAGTCCGCTTCAACGAGCTTGAGCGTATGATCAATGTGAGTACGGATGAGGTATATGGTGCGCTAGGCCTGGAAGAAGACCGCAAATTTACGGAGGACACACCCATCATGCCCAATATGCCTTATGCGGCGGCAAAAGCAGGGGGAGATCTCATGTGCCACGCCTACTGGGTGACGCATAAAACACCGGTGATTGTGACACACTGTTCCAACAACTACGGACCGTATCAGTACCCCGAAAAATTAATTCCCTTTTTCATCTTCAAAGCTATGAAAAACGAGAAGGTGCCGGTCTATGGAGATGGCCTCAATGTCAGGGACTGGATCCACGCGCTCGACCATGCCTCTGCCCTAGATATACTTTTGCACAATGGTAGTGTAGGCGAGGTCTACAACATTGGCGTCGATAACGAGCGCAACAATCTCGAGATTACCAAAATGGTTCTCTCGATCCTAGGCAAACCTGAGTCACTCATGAGCTATGTGGCTGACCGCCCTGGTCATGATCGCCGCTACGCGATCGACGCAAGCAAGATTACTAGTCTTGGCTGGAAACCAAAATATACGCGCGAGATGTTTGAAACCGGACTCAAAGAAACCGTGCAGTGGTATCTGGACAACGAGGCATGGGTTACCAAAATCCGTGCCCGCATGTCTGAAATTAATCAACATATCAAGAAATAACATGGATCGCAAATACAAAATCTTCATCCTCAAAAACATCCAAGCACCCAATTTTCTCATGACTCCATTAGAGCTCAAGGAGTTTATCGACTTTACAGTCAAGAGAGTTTACTTTATTAGTTCCCCAACCGGCAACACGGGTAATCACGCGCACCGTCAAGACGAAGACGAGATCTTCATCCAAGTCCAAGGCTCATGCACCATCAACGTGGACGATGGCCATGGGATGGAAGAAATCGAGCTCGTTGGTCCCAAACAAGCGATATTTGTCCCTCACATGGTTTGGCACGGCTTCAAAGACCTCTCGCCCGACTGTATCATTATGGCACTTACTAGTACAAATTATGACCCCACGCGCACCGATTACTGCGAAGATTACACTGAGTTTAGAATATTAGTTACTAATAATTAGTAGTTATCTGTAAAATGAATATTGGAGCTTGAATATTATGCAAACATTACTTATGACCGGTGCCACCGGACTCGTGGGCTCACGCTTTGTGGAGATGTTTAGTGAAAAATACCAAGTAGTCAACCTCGACCTCACAACCGGCGTCGATATCACCAAAAAAGAATCAATCCAAAGTGTGGTTGACTCACACCCAGATGCGAAAGTCTTGATCCACCTCGCCGCCTTCACTGACACTAACCAAGCGTTTGCCCAGTCAGGTGACAAAAATGGGATCTGCTATAAGGTCAATGTGGATGGCACGCGCAATATTGCTGAGATTTGCCAAGCCAGGGGGATCCACCTGATCCACGTCTCCACCGACTTTGTCTTTGATGGCAAAAAGGAAAGTCCCTATACCGAAGATGATCCTACGTCTCCGATTGAGTGGTACGGCGAGACCAAGGCTATGGCAGAGCAGGTGGTGGCGGATAGTGCTGCCAGCTACACCATCGTGCGCCTGGCCTATCCCTACCGAGCCATCTACGACCTCAAGCTCGACCTAGTCAAAAAGATCCGTGCTGGCCTGGAGTCCGGCAAACTCTACCCGCAGTTCTCCGACTCTGTCATTACTCCCACTTTTATCGATGACATCGCCCGCGCCTTTGACAAGATCATCGAACTCCAGCCCAAAGGTATCCTCCACACCGTTGGCTCGGACTCACTCTCGCCCTATCAGTTGGCCCAAAAGGTCGCGGTGGTCTACGGTTTTGACCCCTCGGTAGTTAAAGAGGGCAGTCTGACTGAGTATCTAAAAACCGCCGCCCGACCATTTGCCCGCACGGTGGCCATGAGTAACCAAAAAGCGAGAGACACCCTCGGTCTTCACTTTGCCACCCTTGACGAAGGTTTGGCAGAAGTCAAAAAACAACAAGCATGAAAAACGTCACCAAACTCCAAATCGTGCTAATCCTCATCATCCTAGGCTTAGCCTATCTCAAATTCCAGGCGACCGATGAAAGTAGTATTGTGGTCCCAAGCTCCTCTTCAAGACCTATGCCATCTCTCCCCACTTCGCCAGACCCATTGCAAGATCTCTCTCCACTCTCTTCGCCTTCTGCTTCCCTTGCCCCAGTACGATCGGCAAGTCCCAGTTCTACAGCAAGTCCGGCCGTCTCGCCTTAGTGCGTGCCTTGGCTTGTTCTGCTCGCCAGCCATCGATGAGTTTGTGATTACCGCCCAAGAGTACTTCTGGCACTTTCTCTCCGAGGTACTCTTCTGGCCTTGTATACTGGGGATACTCTAGTAACCCATCACTAAATGATTCATCATGGCTGGAGGTATCGTCTCCCAACACTCCAGGCAGGAGACGGACTACCGAATCTACTACCACCATGGCAGGGATCTCGCCTCCAGTGAGCACATAATCGCCAATTGATATCTCCATATCTACATATTCGCGGATCCGCTCATCAAATCCTTCGTAGTGACCGCAAATCAATATCAGGTTAGTCTCTCGAGCTAGTGTTTGCGCCACTTTTTGTTTGTACACCTGTCCCTGCGGTGTCAACAATATCGTCCTCACTTGTAAATTGGAGTTTGTAAATTGTAAATTGGTTTTAATATCAGTTAATGCCTTATGAAGGATATCAAAACGTAGCACCATCCCAGGCCCCCCTCCATAGGGGTGATCATCTACCGATTGGTATTTGTCACTCGCCCAGTCACGCAAGTTATGTGTGGCGATCTCCACCTTCCCACTATTGATCCCTCGTCCCACAATACTGTGGGTGGTAAAAGATTCAAAAAATTCGGGGAAGAGGGTAATAATGTCGATTCTCATAACGGGCTCCGGATATTTCGTATTTGCGGATTAGTGACTTTAGTATACAGCTGTGTGGTAGTGATGCTTGCGTGTCCAAGTAGTTGTTGTATATGTCTCACATCAACTCCATTTTCGAGCAGATGAGTCGCAAAACTATGACGCAAACTATGAAACGTAGCATTCTTGTTGATCTTAGCCAGGTGCAAAGATCGCGTAAATACTGCTTGCGCTGTGCGAGCTGTGAGCTTGCCTCCCCGCTCACTCTCAAAGAGATATTCGTCTCTGTCTTTTCCAGCCATAAGATTACGCAGATCATAACACAATTGCTCAGGCACTAGTGAGACTCTATCTTTACCACCTTTGCTGCCTCTCACCACCAGACTCAGCTCTTCTACCGAGACATCTCGTACCTGTAACTGCACCAACTCGCTCACCCGCAACCCAGCCCCGTATGCGAGTGCCAACATTATCTTGTGCTTACTGTTACGAGTCACTTTAATTAACTGTGCAATTTCTTCTCGGGAGAGTACAACTGGCAGACGATCGTGCCTTTTGGCATAGGGGAAACGCACATTCCACGCCTCATGCAGAATATGAGTTACATACATCTTGTAGGCGGCATGATACTGGTTGAGGGTATAAGAAGATTTGCCTTGTTTGGCCAATCTATCCAAAAATTGGAGTAAGTCATTTGTCCCTATTTCCTCTACACACCGGATGTAAGCCTCAATAGTCCTTGGGCTATATCCCGCCACCCGCATATATTGTTGTAGTTCGTCGATCAACATGCTAAGATTGTACCATCAAACAGTAAAATATGTGATTATGCGACATTCTATTCGTATAATCACTAGTTAGGTGATATATATCTACACTATTTTTATGTTCGCGGGTCACTTTTTGGAACAAAAAGTATTATTTTAGGGGGGTTACTGTGTCGGCTCCGCCGACTTTATTGTTGTGAAGCTGGAAAAGTCATCGAAAGTATTGGCGACAGATCAACCTTACCAATACGATCTGAAGCCGGTATACCAGGAACAGTACTCATCAAGTATGCCCTAGGTTTATCAGAGTTTTGATCACCAATTAATACGGCGAGTGCCTCAACCTGTTTCAACTGTCCAGTAAAGTCGAATCGCTTGAGTGTATTTACAAAGCTCCCATTTGATCGAGCCTCAAAAGCCTCTATGCCAGGGTTAGAAATATCATCCAGAAACCCGTCCAACTTGCTGGCAGCACCTGCCAACCTTGGATTACTTTGTATTAGCTTTCGAGTCTCTTCAAGTGACTGTCGATTACTAATACTTGAGTTGATCAAATCAGCAGTATTTTTTACCAGATTCATCAGATGATCGAGATATTGTCTAGCATCACTACCTAGACCCGCCTTCTTAAACGCCGCCTTAATTGCCTCACGGTTCACGGGATCTGCCCATGCGCGAGTTAGTGCCTCAAGTTCAACTCGAGTATATGTGCCAGTCCTCTCTTTGATCTCTTTTTGTTGTGTCATACAAACCCTATAACTATATATTACCAGAGTAGAAGCTAATTTGTCAATATCATATGGGGTCACTAGATAATAGCATTTTCAGCTCGCATTCACCCCCGACCCCTCTGCGAGCTGAAAATAGGAAACAGGGAACAAAAAGTGACCCGCGAACTGAATTAAGGAGTAGATATACATCTCCTCACTGCGTTCGTCGACCACATTGCATTCTCGCTTCGGTCGCTATCAAGAAGAGTATATTTTAGCGACCTTTGCTCGGGTCGTCTAACTAGCGCATATCTGGTTCGCTTCGGTGCCCTCGCTCTCCCATATTGCTCGCACGGTGCGAGTATAATCAATTGTACCGTGCGGCAACATCAGATATGCTTCACGTTAGACGCAATAAAAACTCATTTTATGTCTCTCGAAGAAAACAAAATCAGCTTGGATAACTGGAAAAATCATTCTTGGGAGCAAGCATATCAAGGTGATCCAAGGATCACCTTTTGGCGAGCAGCAGATGTTAACGAACCGCTTTATTGCGAGCTATGCGACACCACGGTATCCGCGGTTACAGAGTCTGTCAATCGTACAGTCGCTTTACTGGAAACTACAGTTTCGCCAATTGAAGTAGCTTTGTTTCCTCATTCTACTTTCAGAACTGATATGGACTTACCAGTCACTATACCTGATTGGGTTAACGTTTGCATTCGCGATTCTCGGATATCATATGATGTTGCAGCTGCTC
>CAZGNX010000024.1:0-11925 GCA_964527065.1 uncultured Pseudomonadales bacterium | reverse complement strand
TCGTTATTACAAAAAGGAGTACGTCCACGAGTTGCACTTACAATTAGAATCTAGGGTCTTTACTAGGTACGACCTCGTGACGTGACGGTCTTTGTAGATATAGCGAAAATCCCCGGGATACTTTCTCAGTACCTTAGTAGTCCACTCCCCAAACCTGGTGGGCTCGATCAAATAATTCACCATTGCGTGGTCCTCTACGTCAAACTCAGGTGAAGTGATCGTGCCATCGAGGTCAAAAAAGACGTACCTACCCTCAGGCTTAACTGTCGTCAAGAACTCCTGTACCACGCTTGATCGCTCAGGCTGGGTTATATCAACAACGTCTGTCTCACTCATGCGGTGCGCCCTAACAATTTTTTTACTTTTCTGGCTAGATATATTATTGCTCCTTCTGGTATAAAAGATTCTAGTACGCATGCATCTATCAGGGCAACACTATATCGTCGCAACTTATCCACCCATGCTTCTTTTTGTAGTGATCGCCACGCCGCTTGTTGCAGTGACTCATGACGAACAGAAGGAATGACAAATTGTGGCTTGGTCTGTCCTGGTCGTGCAAAACTGTCATAGAGCCCTTTCATCTGATCACTCCAACTATTGCTCTCTGTCCTCCAATTAGCGCGGAAATGCAGTGTGGTTGGAGTAGGAATAAAACCAATTGCCTTGTTCTTCGACTGCTTGATTATGCGTTTCCAAAGATCCCAGTCCGCTGCCACGGGCAGTTTGGCATTCCAGTAACCCACCTGCTCCAGCGCTTTTCTGGTATGTACGACACAATCAGCCGGTATCTCGTTGTGAGTGGTCATAAAGCTCGAAAAAGTGACGGGGTTATCAGTATTATATGAGGAAGGTAAAATTATACCCTCGGGGTGTACCCATAATGGTCGGGTATATGCGATAACATGACCTCTATGTTGAGCAAAAAAATCTAAGTGAGTATGTAGATGATCACTGAGCCACAAATCATCGTGCGCGGCAAAGGCGATATACTTACCCTTAGCTTTCTTGAGCACAACATTGCGGTGACCATAGCCAAAGCCTGCACCTTTAGGGAAAGAAAACCACTTAATACGTGAATCTTTCTGGATGTACCGCTTCACTACCACCTCAGTGTTGTCGGTGCATCCGTCACCGATGACGAGGAGTTCCCAGCTTGCGACTGTTTGTGCACGCACCGACTCAATGGCGTAGGCAATCACGTCGCCACGGTTATGAGTCGGCATAAGAATCGAAAATAACAGTAAGGGTGACTTTTTTACCATCCCTTGGGGTTATCAAATGAATAGGGGATTTCTTTGGTATCCAATGGGAGGCGGTACTTGTCAGGGCTACTATGGTCATAACAGATAGTAGGAAAATTGACTACGACAACATCCTTTGATCCCACATTGCGGTTGGCGTGCCACACACCCACTGGGATATTGATCAGTCGACGCTTAAATTCTGTGAGGTATATCTTTGAAACCATACCATAGGTAGGAGAGTCTTTGCGTCCGTCATACAAAACAAGCTCCATTTCGCCAAAGAGGATAAAATAGCGGTCTTCGTGTTTTTTGTGCATCCCCCAACCTTTTATCATGCCCGGACGGATCGTATATACATACGAAAATACCATAGGGTCGGGATGCCAATCCCAGCGGGAGTCATACATCTCACACACGAATCCGCGGTCGTCGATGTGGGACTCCATATCCTTAAACGTCACGCCATGGATAAGGGGATGAGTATCTTTACCTTCGGGAGTTACTGTTTGCCTGTCTTGTTTCATTGTTTTATTGTACTATACACATGTGCAGAAATCACCGCCAACGATCCTCCTCTACGGCTCTATCTGTATCGACCGTATCATGAATTTCGGCGGCAAATACAAAGAGCTAATCCAAGTCGACAAGCTACATGTCCTCTCTTTGAGCATCTTTGTCGATGACCTCACCCACACGAGGGGAGGAACCGCCGCTAACGTCTCCTACAGCTTGGCTCTCCTTGGCGAGCAGCCCATCCTCTTAGGCTCAGTCGGCTCAGACGCACAAGACTACATATCCTCTCTTGGCAAGCTTGGCGTCAATACAGAGTATGTCCACACGAGTCATCTCCCCACCCCCACCTTCACCGTCCTCACCGACTCAGACAACAACCAAGTGGGGGCTTCTATCCAGGCGCCATGTCCGACATCAGCACACTCTCCCTCAAACCCTGGTACAACACGGACTCAGTAACCGTTATCTGTGCAGGCGACCCTGCGGGCATGGATCAGCTCGTAACTGAGTGTCTCGCTCATCAGATGACCTACGTCTACGACGTCGGCCAGCAAGTGACCAATCTCACGCAAGATCAGCTCAAGCACGGTGTCTCGGGAGCTCATATGCTCTTCGCCAATGACTATGAGTTGGGTGTCATAGTCTCGCGCACGGGTTATAGTGAGGCAAAATTGAATCAACTTATTCCCATCATTGTTACCTCCCTCGGCGAGCGAGGCACGCGCATTACGGGTGCAAGTGTCAAAAAACCGCTTCTAATCCCGGCCGTTGCGGACGTCAGCGTCATAGACCCCACCGGAGCAGGCGATAGCTACCGTGCTGGCTTCCTCTATGGCTATAGACGCCGCTTCGATCTGACCGTCTGTGCACGCTTAGGTTCTGTGGTTGCCTCCTACGCCATCGCCGTCCGCGGCACCCAAGAACACTACTATGCCCTTGCCGATATCAAGCAAAAATACTATACTGCCTACGGGGATCAGATTCCAAACTAAGTAGATCTACTTTCAACACATTGAGGTCAACAAAAATGTACGTCACCATCATCAATGATTGCCATGATCCACTCACGAGGAATCGACAGGTAGTGCGAGCCGCCACCCTCTTCCCCTCTACCCACATTAGCTTTGTGTCCGTTGGTAATTTTGCCGATCTTGAGGCTGCGGGGGCTATCATTGAGACAATTGACGCCGCCATGGACGAGCCCGGGGTTATCCTGGCAAATGTCGCGCCTCGCCACGGCAAAGCCAAGAAATGGCCTAATGGCACACCCTTTGGTCACCTGCAATACCATAATACCCATATCTTTGCGACGGTCGATGGCGCCACGCTCTCCCTGATCCACAAATATGGTTTAGCTAAAAATGTTGAAGTTTATGATATCCCCACTGTCCTAGATGCCATGATCGCAAAAGACAAGCTGGCAGAACATCTGCGCGACCCCATCACCAACACCCAGTTTCGCAGTTACGAGTTCCTCCCCCGTGTCGCTGATTGGTATATGCACGGGGTAGAACTCCCTCACGAAGTGCACCCTCTGTCTGACTTCTTGCCCGCGCCCCTGGCTGTCTACTCCATCGACAACTTTGGCAACTGCAAAACCACGGCTTGGGCAGAGGACATCAAACATGCCACCGGCAATACTCTTGTAACACCCTGGGGCAAACTACCTTGCTATAGTCGACTCAAGGACGTCCCCAATGGCGAGGCAGGTATCATCATCGGCAGCAGTGGCTACCGCGAGCATCGGTTTATTGAGATTGTGGTTCAAGGCAACTCTGCCGCCAAACGGTTTAACATCAAGGTCGCTGACAAGATTATTCTATAAGCATCGTTTCCCTCTACTCCACGTCCCAACATCTCCCCAGCCAGCAAGTAGGAACAATACCCGAAAATGTGCTAAAATGATGTGCCATGAATTTTACGCTCAAGTCCGATTTTCAGCCCGCTGGTGACCAACCTGAAGCTATTGAATCCCTCAAGCAGGGCATCAAAAGTGGCGCCCGCGACCAGGTACTCCTAGGAGTGACCGGCAGTGGCAAGACCTTCACTATGGCAAACGTGATAAGAGACCTCAATATGCCCACACTCGTGATTTCCCACAACAAAACTCTGGCCGGCCAGCTCTACCAGGAGATGCGCGACTTTTTCCCTGATAATGCCGTCTCCTACTTTGTCTCCTACTACGACTACTACCAGCCCGAGGCCTATGTGCCAAGCTCTGACACCTATATCGAGAAGGAGGCGACGATCAACGAAAGGATCGACAAGCTCCGCCTGCAGTCTACCACCAACATTATGACGAGGAATGATGTAATTGTCGTCGCCTCTGTCTCCTGTATCTACAACATCGGGAATCCCGCTGAGTATGGCAAATACGAGCTCCCAATCTACTTAGGGATCAAAACCGACTGGAAAGCCCTCGGCGAGAAGCTCATAGCCATGCAGTACGACCGCTCGGAGTACGAGTTTGCCCGCGGTTCTTTTCGCGTCCGAGGTACCACTCTAGACATCTATCCCGCCTATCAGGATACCGCCTACCGTGTAGAGTTTGGAGGTGACAGCGTCAGCAGTATCACGGCCTTTGATCCTGTGTCAGGAAAATCAGTCCCTGAAACTATTGGTAAAACTGGAATTGTGATCTACCCCGCCAAACTTTACCTTGTTAACCAGGCACGATTTCAAAATGCCGAATCCGCTATTCGTCAAGATTTAGAAAAAGAATACAAAGCCTTCAAAGACGCGGGCAAACTAGTAGAGGCTCAACGACTCATGCAACGCACTAACTATGACCTAGAGACGCTCAAAGAGCTTGGCAACGTCAACGGCATCGAGAACTACAGCCGCTATTTTGACGGCCGCCAGCCAGGCGAGCGTCCGTTTTGTCTGCCGGATTTCTTCTCTCACGCCTACGGCAGCAATTGGCTCTGCATCATCGACGAGTCGCACATGACTGTCCCTCAGATCCGCGGTATGTTCAACGGCGACCAGGCTCGCAAACGCACTCTGATCAACTACGGTTTCCGCCTAGAGGCCGCGATCGACAACCGCCCACTCAAGTTTGACGAATTCTATGAACTTATCCCTCGCACTATCTATGTCTCGGCCACACCAAACGAATGGGAATTGGATAAAGCTGAAGAAGCAGTAAATAACATACCTGCCCCTTTGAAGCCCGAAGGGCGAAGGGGGGTCGTAGAACAACTCGTACGTCCCACGGGTATCGTCGATCCTGAGATCGAGATTAGGCCATCCAAAAATGAGATCGATGACGTGATCAATGAGATAACTCAGCGGGCAAAAATAGAAGAACGTGTCTTAGTAACAACTCTAACAAAAAAGACCGCCGAAGACCTCGCAGGTTATCTCACCGAGCAAGGAATACGAGCCAAATACCTCCACTCGGATGTCAAGACTTTAGAACGTACCGATATTCTTGATGCTCTGCGCAAAAACGAGTTTGATGTGCTGATCGGCGTCAACCTCCTGCGCGAAGGGCTCGACTTGCCCGAGGTCACGCTCGTGGCCATCCTCGACGCCGATCGCGAAGGATTTTTGCGCTCCAGGGTCTCCCTCATTCAGACCATGGGGCGGGCTGCCCGTAATGTACGTGGCGAGGTCATCCTCTACGCCGAGACTGTTACAGGCTCCATGAAAGCAGCGATAGAAGAGATCCGCCGCCGCCGCAACTATCAACTTGACTACAACCAGAAACACAAGATTAACCCCGAGACCATCATAAAACCACTACGAGAAAAAATTGTCGAAGGCGAGGTAGAAGACCTCGCTTGGCAAGGACTCGAAAACAAGTCAACACCAGCCCTGATGAAGCTCGACAACGACTCGCTTACCCCAAGCGATAGGGCCAAATGGATCAAACGATTGGAGCGGGATATGAAGAAACTCGCCGACAACATGCAGTTTGAGTCAGCCATCGCCGTGCGCGACAAACTACGACAGCTCAAAGGAGAAACAGTTTAATGATTCAAGTCTTGATTATTTATCATTGTTTGACTGTTTAATTGTTTGATTATTGGTTATTGATGATTGATGATAAAAATTATGGATTATATAAAAATTAGAGGTGCTCGCCAACACAACCTCAAGAATATCGATCTTGATATTCCCAAGTACCAATTTGTGGTCATGACGGGAGTCTCGGGCTCCGGCAAATCCAGTCTAGCCTTTGATACCATCTACGCCGAGGGACAGCGCCGCTACGTCGAGTCACTCTCAAGCTACGCCCGCCAATTTTTGGGACTCATGGACAAACCCGATGTCGATCGCATCGACGGACTCTCACCCAGTATCTCCATCGACCAAAAGACGGTGAGTCACAACCCTCGCTCGACAGTGGGGACAACCACCGAGATCTACGACTACCTCCGTCTCCTCTTTGCCCGTATTGGCCACCCTAAGTGTCCCAACGACGGAACCGAGATTAAAAAGCTCTCACTCGATGAAATTACCACCATTACTCAGGAAGAGATCTACAAGGTTTCAAACCTTGTAAAAAAAGTTCCCCATCTCTTCACCATTCTCTCGCCGGTTGTACGCAACAAAAAGGGCGAGTTCAAGGATCTCTTTGACAATCTCCGCTCCAAAGGCTTTAGTCAGGTCATTGTGGATGGCAAAAATTACGCGCTCAGCGATGATTTTGATCTGATCAAAACCAACCCCCACACTATTCACGCCATCATCGATACCATCAGCGTTAAATCCAGCGATCTCAAAGACGAAATCTTTGTGAGCAACTTGAAAACTCGTCTAAATAACGACATCGAGCAAGCCACCAAACTCTCAGTCGGCCTCGTGATCCTCAAAACAAACGAGGCGGAGCTTTTGTACTCCCAAAACTATGCCTGCCCCCTCTGTGGCCACTCCCTCAGCGAAATCGAACCGCGTATGTTCTCATTCAACTCGCCGATTGGAGCCTGCGAGACATGCAAAGGCTTAGGCAGTATCCAGAAGATTGATCCTGAGCGCATTATGAATCCACGTTTGTCCTATAACGAAGGCGGCATCCTCCCGCTCAACCGGCTATTGATGGTTGAAACTTGGTATACCCGCCTTATCAAAACGGTCGCGGAAAAGGAGGGCGTCAGCTTAACCATCCCGCTTGGTGAGCTGTCTAAGCGCGATCAACAAATATTGCTCTACGGCACGGGCAAACAATACACCGTGGACGGCACTAATATGCATGGCAAAATGACCACAATCCGCGAGGTTTGGGATGGGATCATCCCGCGCCTAGAAGCCAAATATTTCGAAACCCAGAGCGAGTGGTCGCGGCTTGACCTCGGGCAATACATGAAAGAGGAGCTCTGTCCCACCTGTGCGGGAGCCAAACTCAAGAAAGAGGTCTTGTCTATCACAATAGACGACCAGAATATCAATCAGATGACCCACCAATCTGTTTCGCAGTTGCAAAAATATTTTGCACACGATCTACCTGACCGCCTCAATGCTTATGAGCTCCAAGTAGGGCAGGGGATCCTCAAGGAGGTCACAAGTCGCCTGACGTTTCTCCACAACGTGGGTCTTGGCTACCTCGATCTTGCCCGCCAGAGCAAAACCCTGTCTGGAGGTGAGCAACAGCGCATTCGACTGGCGAGTCAGATTGGCACAGGTTTAACCGGTGTGCTCTACGTCCTTGATGAGCCCAGCATTGGCCTCCACAGTCGTGATGTGGATGCCCTGATCGCCTCGCTCAAGCATCTCGTGGACCTGGGCAACACCCTCATTGTAGTTGAACACGACGAGGAGACGATCCGCAGTGCAGATTATCTGATAGAGTTAGGGCCGGCCGCCGGAGTCCACGGGGGCAAATTAACCGCCCAGGGCACTGTGACACAAATCTCCAAAGACAAGCACTCGCTTACCGGATCCTACTTAGCGGGGACTAAACAAATTCCAGGAGAGCGTCTCCCCCTTACCACCAAGCTAGGTACGCTCTCTCTCACCGGAGCCAAGCAAAACAATCTCAAAAATCTCACTCTCAACCTCCCCCTTGGCAATCTAATCGGTATCACGGGAGTCTCAGGTAGCGGCAAGTCTACGCTCATCACCGAGACCCTCTTCCCCGCCCTCAAATATTATCTTGAAGGTACTTTTACTGACGGTATGGGCACCTACGACCGCCTAGACGGCTACCACTACCTCAAGTCTACCTATCTCGTAGACCAGTCCCCAATCGGCCGCACACCGCGCTCCAATCCCGCGACCTACGTTGGTTTCTTTGACGAGATCCGCAATTTGTTTGCCAGTACACAAGAGGCTCGACTCAAAGGATTTGACAAAGGACGCTTCTCCTTTAACGTCAAAGGTGGACGGTGCGAAAAGTGTCAGGGTGGGGGAGTGATCAAGATTGAAATGAACTTTTTACCAGACGTCTACGTGACCTGTGATGTTTGCGAAGGCAAGCGCTACAACCAGGAGACGCTGTCGGTCAAGTATAAGGGCATGACTATCTTTGACATTCTCGACATGACTCTGGAGAGTGGGGTAACATTCTTTAAAAATTATCCCAAGATCTACCGCAAACTCCAGCTCCTCGTGGATGTTGGGCTTGGCTATCTCAAGGTGGGACAGCCCGCCCCCACGCTCTCGGGTGGTGAGGCCCAGCGTATCAAGCTGGCGCATGAGCTGGGTAAACGTGAGGGCAACAGCACGCTCTATATCCTGGATGAGCCCACGACCGGACTCCACTTTGACGACATCAACAAGCTACTCATTACGCTCAAGCGGCTGGTCGAGAAGGGGAACACCGTGGTGGTGATCGAGCACAATCTCGATGTGATCAAAAACTGCCAGTACTTGGTAGATCTAGGCCCCGAGGGCGGTGCTGAAGGCGGCAACCTTGTCTTCCAAGGCCCAACCGAGGACATACTCAAGGTGAAAAATAGTTATACGGCGAGGTACTTAAAAAAGTATCTCTAGCCCTATTCTATACTGTATACACAGTACTCTATACTCTCAAGCACCGCCAAGTATCTCAAGAAATATCTCTAGAGTAGAATAGTTGCATGTCACCTCTCGCTTGGCAATCAATTACGGATTTTCACGATGCCCCCACCACATGCGGGGTATATCAGTACTGGTCGGGAAATACCCTACTCTACATCGGCAAAGCCATCAATCTCAAAGCTAGGCTGAGCAGTCATGCCCAGAACGCCAAGCTGGATGCCAAAGAGGCACTGATTGTCGCAGGAGATACCATCCGCTACACGCTCTGCGACTCCGAATTCAAAGCCCTCATGCTCGAGGCCCAGCTGATTAGGGAACATAAACCTCCACATAACCGAGCCTGGAAGGATGATCGTAGCTATCTCTACATTGTCATCGACCTGGCCGATCCCTTCCCCCGTCCACGCTATGCCCGCGCCCATGAGATTCCTAATTCCCAATTCCTAAATACTAGTTCCAAAACTAAAATCTTCGGTCCCTTCCCCAGCAACAAAATCGCCGAGGAGGTCTTGCGCGCGATCCGCCGCCTGATTCCGTTCTGCATGGCTAGGAGGGTCGGCAAACACCCCTGTTTCTACTCCCGCATCGGCCTCTGCTCACCCTGCCCCAGTACTATCACGACTACTGAGGGAAAGCGTATATACCGCCGCCACATCCGCCATATCATCAAAATCCTCGAAGGTAATGTGGAGCCAGTCATCAAAGAGCTCACGAGTCAAATGAAGCAAGCATCCGCTGAGCAAGATTTCGAGACCGCACTAAAGTTGCGCAAGGGCATCGAGCGCTTTACCCGCTTTATCACCACCCACAGCTTCAGCGATCGGCACTTCTCGTACAACAACTCGCAGGAACGCCTGGCCTCGCTGGACTCACTCCTTGCGCCATATACTTTGTCCCTGCGACCGTTCCACCGCATCGAGTGCTATGACGCGAGCAACACAGGGATGTATAACTCGGTGGTATCACTGGTCGTGATGACCGACGGCATCATCGACAAAGGGCAGTACCGGAGGTTCCAGATCAAGAATCCGCGCGCGCGATCCGACTTTGATAGGCTTGAGGAGGCGCTAGTACGGCGGCTTAAAAACCAATCACGGGATAGACCAGATCTCATCGTCATCGACGGTGGCACTCCCCAACTCAGGCGACTCCAGCGCATCTTTGATAGGCTACCAGATCCACCCACCTACCTCGGCCTCGCCAAGCGCCCTGACCGCCTGGTTCTGCCAACAATCCCAGACTTTACTAATCTCCGTCCCAGTAGTGATCACCCTGGACTCCAGCTACTTCAGCAGCTCCGCGACGAAGCCCATAGATTCGCCAATAGCTACCGTCAAATACTTGAGAAAAAGAAGGGCCTGCCCGCCAAAGTAACCGATTCGCAAAACGGCTGAATAAGCAGTCTGTGCGAAATCGCTGTTACGACGGGGGTGCCCCTGGGAGGAATTGAACCCCCATTAACAGTTCCGAAGACTGTAGTCCTATCCGTTGAACGACAGAGGCCTATCTACACCGATTATACATTGACTCACTTGCTCTGCGTGATAAACTAAGGGGAACATGCATCACTTCATGGATAGGCTAGTCAACAAAGCCATACAACACTCTCAGGTTAACCGAGTCTCCAAATTCAAACTCAAAACTTACTGGTCTCCCGATATCACCATTGCTCGCGATCCTGGGTCAGGAGGTCAGATTGTCGCAAAGAAGATTGCCAAGCTCCTTGGTTGGCAATTATTCGATCAATCACTTATGGTCAAATTAGGTGAAGAACTGGGTATTCCCAAAGACGAGATAGCCAACGTCGATGAGCACAGTCGTAGTTGGTTTGCTGATATATTTCACTCTATTTTCAATCCAGATTACGTCTCGGACGTAAGATATATCACGCTACTCAAAAAGCTATTGAGTCACGCCGCAAAAAAGGGATACCTCGTCATACTTGGCCACGGCGCCAATTTTATACTTCCTTCAGATAAATGTCTGCGAGTGCGCATAACCGCTACCTTCAAAACCCGCGTCGACAACACTTACAAATTTGAAGACAAAAAAACCCGTGAAGAAGCCAAGGAATGGGTAATTAAGGTAGAGCGAAAATACAATCAGTTTATCAGCCAATACTTTGGCGTCAATCCTCACAATCCTTGGAACTACGATCTTGTTATCTCTACCGACCACCTCACGCTAGATCAAGCAACTGATTTAATTATTAAGGCCTACACCACCAAATTCCCCACGGAAAAGAAGCTCATCAAAGACTAATTTGACATTACGTACCCAAGCTTGGAACATGGGGATATAGATCACTATAATTCTCATCGTGGTATCTGTTTTAGGGCGAGGAAATCTAACGTCACAATAACTGGCGCCGGAATTTCTTTAGACAGTATAAACTAACTTATCTTAAAAACTCAGGATCTTTTCGGTACTTACGAAGACAGCGAAGGCAGCACAACTATCTTGAGCGACATCAACATCCTCCCACGCTGTACAACTTTCGACGTTACAGTTTCTGGGAGTTCAGGTACAACCACTCGACTAAATATTGCTACGACTCTCAGTCCTTAGATCCACTGCTTCAAAACAAGAGGATTTTAATCCCTAGTAAGATAATAATCACTCCCATAACTCTTTCGACAATGTATTGAATTTTGCCAACCTTCGCTTTGATTATCCTATGTGTAATAAGAGTCCCAACAAGTGCAAACCAGGCAAATTCTGCCAGAGCCATTTCTAAGCCATAGAGTGCTTTAAAAGCCAAAGGCGTAGCTCTACTTACTGCCGTAGCGTAAAGACTCATAAAAAAAACGAGAGCTCTTGGATTTGTGGCATTGGTAAAAAAACCCATTTTGATTGCCTCTGTATTTGGTATTTCACCCTTTACGACTCGACCATCATCTTGATGATCGCTTGATACATCTATGAATGATTTGTAGCCGACATAGATGAGATAGAATGCACCAATAACCTTGAGGATATTGAACAATGATTCCGATTGCGACACAATGTAACCTACACCAATCAGTGAATTAATGATATGTACGGCTACACCCAATCCTAAACCAACTGCTGTGTAAACTGCTGTAGTTTTAGAGTATCGCAAGCTATTACGAATGACTAGGGCGAAGGCAGGCCCAGGGCTGATAACCGCCAACAGATTTATGGTGGCAATGGTAAAAAATTCTGTCCAAAAATTCATAAGTGC
>CAZGNX010000023.1:0-12170 GCA_964527065.1 uncultured Pseudomonadales bacterium | reverse complement strand
AGGAGTAGTCGCCGGTTATTTCGAGTAACACTTCTTTTATACCCCATTCTGGCTCTCTATCATTCTCCTGATCAAAGCCGACGTTGTAACCCATGATGAGGCCATTAATCTGGTCAAATACTCCGCGTAGTTTGAGTGCGGCAAGGTGGTGATGATAGCGATCTTTGTCTCTCTTGTAATGTTCTATGAAGAGTATGGTATTTTTGAATGATGGCATGTACTTTGTGTCGAGCAAGTGGATGAGACTACCAAAGTTTCCACCTACTAGCAGGCCAGTAGCATGGCCAGCGCGAATCGTTTGCCACCCTTGGTAGCGGTTGAACATACTCCGCCAGTCACGCCAGGCAGGATTCGGCTTAATCTCGCCCTTGCCGCCTTCAAACCAATTTTGACGAATTGAGTCGAGCATGTAGCGTGGAGTGCCGTCGTAGCCCAGAAATGAAAACTCGAAACCATGAAAGGTAATGAGGCCGGTGCGCGCAAAAATAGGATTGAGGAGTGTCGTGCAGTCGGAGAGACCACAGTAGATCTTAGGGTTATCTTTGATGAGGTCGTAGTTTATTTTGTCCACGAGTTCGATAGCCGTCTCACCACCAACTGTGAACTGAATGGCTTTGATCTCTGGGTCGACAGCGAACGTGTGTAGATCATCTAATCTCTCCTGAACAGTGCCTGAAGAGTAGTGGTGGCGACCGAGTGCGTGTGGAGAGAGTTTAACTTTGATTCCGAATTCTTGCTCAATGATTGTGATAGATTTTTTGAAACGATCTTCGCGATCAAAGATATTGTTACTAATACTGACGAGACCAATTGTGTCACCCGCTTTGAGTCGGGGTGGCTTGATGATGTTCATGAATTAATTATACTAGCAACAGTATCCCCACCGTTGTGACCACGGCGGCCAAGAGTTTTTCCATTTTATGATCGCGCTCGCCGAGGAAGATGACACCGCTCGCGACTGCTAGCATGGAGACACCTTGGAATATGCCTGTGGTGGTTGCGGCGGGGCCCAGGCGGAGCGCGTTTACGAGAGCATACATTGTGACGATATTGGCAGAAGAGGCTGCGAAATTGGAAGACACTAAATAGCGACTAGCTGCACGGAGACGTGGGAGAGCGTTCTGCATCAGTAGTGGCATAAACAGTACTGAGGGCAAGGAGAAGGCAACAATAATCACCGGGAAGGAGGCAAAGTTGCTAGTGACCTTGACCATAATGCTTGAGAGCGCGGTCATCAGGCTAGCAATGAGTGCAAACCAAAGTGAGCGATCGACTGTGAGTGAGCGGGGACGCGCGACAATGACGGCCCCTACTATAACAAGCACGATCCCGAGCCACTCTGTGGGTGTGAGAATTTCACCAAAGATAAAAAAGGCGAAGATAGGGACATAGACATTGCGCAGTTGCATGATAATGGTGGAGAGTGAGAGCTCGGTTGAGCCGTGCATTTTCATATAGACATAGACCGCGCCAAACTCTACTAGTCCCAGTACGCCCAAGAGGCCTAGATGCACCCAGGAAAAATCAAAGTACGGGAAGAAAGGGATGAGTAGGCCAAAGAAAGAGAGACGGATCAGCTCGTACCACCAGGCATAAGCGGTGGGGTCGCGACCACTCCTGAGCTCAGCGCGCAAGAGAGAGTTGAAGATAGCAGCCGAAATGCCAGCCAGAACGACGAGGAATAGCCAGTTAATCTGCATTAGTTAAGTGTAAACCTAAGAGTAAAGGGGTGCTAAAGCGCTGGCTACTACATGAGGGTGAATTGCAGTTCTTTGTTGGGTTTTCGTCTTAGAATATATGTTTCAGTTAAAACATCGTTCACAAGAACTTCGCCTGTCTCAGGTGTATGGCCCAATCTTGCCACTCCTCCCCAAACGTTGAAAGCGGTCTGCAAGAGCTGATATGCCCCAAATAGATTTGTACCAACTCGCATTATCTTGGACCTGTCATCTACTTTGAGCGTGTAGAAATAGGGGAAGAAAATCCCAATCGAACCTAAGCAGTTTTTGGTTGTACATTACGTCCAATAACATGTCTAGTCGTAAGTGCCCGTGAGCGCAAGCTGAGTTTTTGGATAGTGGTTCTAGAAATTTGCTTTAAGTCATGACGACATGTCAGACACTCTACATATTAAGACCCAGAATCTCCCATACTTTGTTATCATCTAAATATTAATAGAGGGGAATGCTTTTGTAGCCGACCTACTGGGATCCATCTTAGCGAGAGAAGTGCTTGTAGTTTGGAGGCCAAGTAGTATTGTTTGATTAATCACTCAGTTGTAGAGGTTGATGGCTTTGTCTTTGTCTTTGATGGTTGTTTCCTGACATAAGGAGGGCAATAAATGACTCGATTAATTCTGTAGGATCTTCTCCCTCTGGAAAATTGACTGTCTCACGTAAGTGGGAGTTCATAATTGCCCGAATATCCATCCATGATTCTGGGTCGATTTCCACGTAGTCAAAATAAGCCTCCCTATGATTGGCGATCACGGCCCGAGTGATGTTGGCCGTGTTCTTTTTCACTTCTCTTTTTTGCAGCGCCTCGACTGATCTATGCCACATTGCTGTTACTGACTGGTGGTATGGGGCGTATTGCTGAATGGCAAAAAAGTGATTTATTCCCCTTAGACTTAAGTCGTGTTCGCCCAGGTATGTTTTTAAGACTTTGTCGTCTAGTACGTTAGCACAGAACTTCACTTGTTGGCGGAGGCAGAGTAAATATATTCTCAGTGCGTTGTCCCACCATTGGTGGATACCGCTCTCAATTACAAGATTTCTGATACCGATTTTGTCATGTGCTATTTGAGCCTGTGTAGCTAGGTGATTGGCGTAGTCTTTTGGTACACGGAGACTAGGGAGCAAGGTAGCTTGTAGCTCCACTGTAGCTAGGCTGCCAGTTAGATTACACCCCAGATCAATCGCCAAGCAATTAAAGTTCTGAGGGAGTCTGTAGGTTGCGGCATACAAACTGTCTAATACCCAAGTTGGTACAAATCGTGAGTCAAATGATTTTTTTTGTTCTTGCGTGAGAGGCATAACCTATAATTTTACCAGAACTAGTCAAAAATTCTTGGTTACCACTTTTGTGTGTGATGACAAGTGCATAGTCACTATAATTGAAGCGAATGGAGAAATGAAGGGAGAGCCACTTGCAGCAAAAAATTCTTAACCAGTCTGTGAAAACATTTTACTATAGCCCTTCATATATGTATGGATATATTGTGTTTAAGGTAGAGGCTTTTGGCGGGGAAGCAGGTGGAACAGTAAGGGTAGAGGCAGTCGCAAATGATTAATGCTTCTTTTTGACCAGATACTGTTTGGCCGCTTTGACAGCGATACTGCCCCCAGGGATCAGTATCCCCGCGGCGTCGGCCCCAATATCAAAGAGGAAGTCTTGGTCCAGCGCCTTGCCTAGGTACTGGGAGAAGACCTTTTGTCCCGTAGAGACGACACCTGTGACGGCGTCGATCTCCAAAATCCCCTCTTTACCCTTGGATTTCCAGTAGTACTTGTAAGCATAGACGGGGCGGTAGTAGAGCTCGATGGCCGAAACCTCGACATGTTCCTCCAAGATTTTGTCAGCTTGGATGCCTTTGATCATTTTGGAGAGTGAGTCACGCATGATGGCAGAGACACGAGCGCTCGGCGGTACGACGAGCGAACCTTCGGGGATCAGCTTCTCGATCTTGCTACTTACCACGGTGTAGGCATAGGTCACGTAGTCAGCCAGGCCGGGATCGGCCTTGGTGGTCATGCCGTCGACGTAGACCTCTTCCGCTTCTTCCTGCGTGCAGTGTTCGGTCACGGGGATGTGGATATGGCCACTAGTCTCTGGGTAGTTGGTCCCGTGGAGCGTGATGGAGCGCACTTCTGCCCCACCTGTTGCGACCTGATAGGTGGTGTGGCGGTCATAGACGTAGCGGGCCTTGGCTAGCACATGCCAAAATGGCTCGTAGCGGTGCTCTGAGTAGGTCTCTTTAAAATCTTCGTCTTTGGGTCGGGAGAAGAAGCCGGCGGCTTGGGAGATGGCGCCAAAGGCATTCATCCGTTTGTCCCAGGCAAGCTGTTTGGCTTCTGCATTTGTAAGTTGGTCTTTGAGGATGAGTATGCGCTCTTTGGCGACGTCGATTTTCATGAGGGTATTATAGCGCGTCGCTTCACGAGTTTGGGTAGAGATAATGTCTTGGCTGTCAGGTCGATCAGCTGTGCGAAGACTTCTCTATTTTCGATGATATCCCCACCTATCAGCATGGCAGGTTTGGCCCCTGGATAGGGTTAGCCCTCCTCGTAGCGCTCACCTACATATGCCTTGCCAGGATCCGTAATCTTCACAAATACTTGGTCGTCACAAATCAGGGCTACCACGCGCTGATCGCAGTAGAGCGCGTATTCGCCAAACATCTTGCGCGTCCTTATGCGGTTGCCGAGATTCGTGAGCTGGTCAGAGAGGTAGATGATGGTGTCCTATGCGGTGGACATTTACTCTATCTCGATCACTGATTGCTTAAGACGTTTTCGCGCTGAGGATATTTTTTCTGTGACGGGTAACTTTTCTGGCATCGTACCACCCAGTTCTTTGATGAGCTTGCGTACCTTTTTGCCCACTTCAAAATGAGCTTGATTGGCTCTAGTTTCTCCGGTTATTTGCTCCCGCCTGAGTTTTGCGTCGGCTTGAGTAGTGCGGAATATGTTGGCGGCTAGCTCTTCGCTCCCCATGTGGTTGAGAATAGCCTGGTTTTGTTTGAGTTTTTTCCTGGCATGAATTTGTTTAGAGTCGAGCCCTCCATATAGTCCCATGTATCCATAATTCATAAAAATACCGAAGTTCCTCACCCCGGCAAGACTGGCTGCCCCGGCTAAGTGTTTGCCATGGGCGACCATTTCTTCTCTCAGGTAGACACGTTTTTGGTCTTCAATTAGTTGATCCTGGATTTCTTGACGACGAGTCTGGATGGCAAAATACGTTTGACCAAGTGCGACGATCTCTTTGGATGGATCGGCGTTTTGCATGATGAGATAACATGCATATCTGGACAAAGCTATATCTTTTACTTCACGTGATGCAGTTTTACCTAGTTCGATCATTTTGCCGACGTCAGCAAAATGATTTTTGATTGATTGACCGATCTTTTTACACGAAATTTTGGCTTTGGTGATGACGTCTACGAAATTTGCGTATTTTGTATGAGTCTTGGCGGTAGCGAATGCGAATTATGATGATGACTCGATTATCATGATCAGGCGCGTACAACAAGCGGTATGGGGGAAACTTTTGATTGATTTTGTGTTTGGCTAGGATATTGCCGGCGATGTCGAGGGCGGACTGCCCTGCTCGACCGGTGCGCAGGAGGATGGCGAGGAGTTCACGGTCGGTGAGGTTGGCGGGACCTCGGGCCAATAGCTTTTCGCGCGGTCGCAGATGAGGTGGTAAGCTTTTGATGGTGGGCATTTGGAAAAGTGTAGCAAACTTGTGAGTGACCATTTTCGCGGCGCCGCGAAAATGGTAGGGACTGACGAAATTAAAAGATGGGTGCATAATAGGTGGGATGAAAGATTGGCAGAAGTTGGTGGTATCGATTGTGGGATGCGAGATGGTGGGGATACTGGGGAGTATCTTGACGGTCGAGGCGATACCGACGTGGTACGCGACACTCAACAAACCGTCATTTGCACCCCCTAACTGGCTGTTTGGGCCGGTGTGGACCTTGCTCTACCTGATGATGGGGATCGCGTTTTATCTAGTCTGGATGCAGGGGTGGAAGAGCAAGAAAAACAAGGAGGCGGGCAGATCCTTTGGGTGGCAACTGCTGCTAAACGCCCTCTGGTCACCCGTGTTTTTTGGGCTGAGATCTCCCGAGGTCGCGCTCTTTGTGATAGTCATCATGTGGGGGATGATCGTGGTGACGATCAAGAAGTTCTTGCCGATCTCGCGGGCTGCTGGGTATCTAATGTTCCCCTACTTGCTGTGGGTGAGCTTTGCCACACTACTAAACGGGGCGATAGTTCTACTTAACTAGAAAATCTATCTTGATATAGGTTTTTGAGAGTTTTTTAGTACGGCAATGAGGCTAGAGAGATCGAGGGGGAGCGTGGTCATGGCGAGGGAGCCGTCAGAGTTATGCGGCCATGTACGGCGGGGACGGTCGCGGTAGAGCTCTACGCCGTTGTCGTCGGGATCGCGCAGATAAATGGCCTCGGAGACACCATGATCGGAAGCGCCGTCGAGGGGGTAACCCCGGTCGATGATTCTTTTGACAACTGTGGCCAGAGCGCGGCGGGTGGGGTAGAGAAAGGCGGTGTGGTAGAGCCCGGTGTGACCGGGAGGCGGAGGTGTGGCACCCCTGCCCGCCCATGTATTGAGCCCCAAGTGATGGTGGTAACCGCTGGAGGATAAGAAGACAGCCGAGTCGCCGAGGCGAGCGGTGACCTCAAACCCCAAGAGTTCGCGGTAGAAGGCGAGGGAGCGGTCGAGATCTGAGACCGTCAAGTGTACGTGGCCGATGGTGGGGGAGTAGAGAGTAGTCATACGAGTTAATCTGTTCTTAATGTGTAGAGCGATATAGTTGGGACACTATATAGTATACAAGGAGGAGTATGAATAGATATCTGACCTCGCGAATCTTAACTGCGGTACTCATCGCCGGATCAATGATCCCCAGCGGGGTGGCGGGATATAGGGTATTGGCCCAGCGGGATATACAAGAAGAGATAGTGCCAATGGTGCCGACCCCTACCCCACAGACTACTCCTATGCCTGTTGAGGATGAGGACGAGCAAGGGGTAACTAGTTCAGTCACACAAGTATCACCGACTCCGAGAGCGAGTGCCAGTCCGACTGCACAAATGGAGGGGACGCAACAATCTAGCTCACTACCCAAGGCCAGTGGATCCCCCGTGGCCAGCGGGAGTAGTGTGGATAGAGAAGATGAAGATGAGGATGAGATGATGAGTTTGAGGATGAGCGGGAAGATGAGATAGAGTTTGAGAATGATGAGATAGACGATGACGATAAGTAGGTAGAGAATAGTTGGGTATGACACAAATGATAAAGTGGCGCACTAGCAGGTGGGCCTGGATCTATGGGGGGTTGGCGTTGGTAAATGTACTGCTTGTGACACTATGGGTAAACAGACTGCAACCGGTAGTGTCTGGGGTGACCCAGCTCCCCTCTTTTGACGCTGTAAGTCTGTCCCAATATGGGGGAGATGACCCCGACAAGCCGATCTACCTGGCGATGGATGGCTTTGTCTATGACGTCACGGCAGGCAGGGATGATTATTATGGACCCGGCATGCCGTACCACTACCTAGTAGGGAAAGATAGTAGTGCCCTCCTCCATATCGCAGGAGGCGCAATTATCAGATCCAAGTACAGAATCGTGGGCACGTATCACTAACTATGCGAGGCATACTACTAATCGGTATTACTATTGTGGCGACAGTTGTGTTGTGGGGCGCGGCGGTAACGGCTACTGGCGGAGTGCTCCTAAGTTACCGGGGAGCGGCGCAGATCATGGGGATACTAGGGCTCATGGGAGTCTCGTGGGCGAGCATCTTGTCGATCCGACATAGCGTACTTGAAGAACTATTTGGGGGACTTGATAGAGCATACCGGGTGCACCACATTGTGGGGGGAGTGGCATTTATCCTCATTATCAATCATCCCCTGCTCCTGGTGATCGACTCACTGCCGGCCAATACACTGAGGACGTACCTCTTGCCGAGCCCCTCACTGAGTTACGCGTTAGGCGTATTGGCGCTCTACCTACTCCTCATTCTCCTAGTACTTACACTATTTGTTGATCTGCCATATAAGCTGTGGAAACAAACGCACGAATGGATGGGGGTGGTCATCCTCATGGGAGGACTCCATGCATATCTAGTGCCGTCGGGACTGGCCAACTTTGCACTACTTAGGATCTGGATCGTCGGCTGGGGGATGGTGGCCCTTATGAGCTACCTCTACAAGAGATTTGGATATTATCGCCTTGCGCAGGGAGCGCGGTACCGGATAGAACAAGTCACACGTGAGGGGGAGATGGGCATCATCCAACTGGTCCACGACGGGGTGGGTAGACCGCTTAATTTTGCGGCAGGACAATATGCCTTTTTTGCTCTGCCAGATAAGGAGCGAGACGAACACCCGTTCTCGATTTTGTCGCAGGTGGGTGCGCGGATTACGATTGGGTTTAAGACTATTGGACCATTTACCTACAAAGCGTTTGGCCTCAAGACCGGGACTAGTCTGGTCGTGCGAGGACCACACGGTACATTTGCCCAAGTAACCTCGACCGCTAACGAGATGGTCTGGGTCGCGGGAGGGATTGGGATCACGCCATTTGCCTCGATGGCCACAGCGATACGCCCACAGCAGCACGTCACGCTTTCTTATACTACTCAAGAGGGGGGTCCGAAAATGTTGACACAAGCCTTCCGACGATTTGCGGAGATGACCCCCAATTTCCACCTGATAGAGCATGTCAGTCAGAGCGCGGGACACCTGACCGCCCAGGTGGTATTACAAAAAGTAGCGCCATCCAAACAAGCTTATTTCTTGCTCTGTGGTCCAAGGTCAATGATGGAGGATTTGACACAACAGCTGATTGCGCAAGGCGTAAAACGGAAACGCATTATTTATGAAGATTTTAGCCTCAAATGAAAACACTTAAGGTGCTTGTGGCAGTCTCTCTCCTAAATGCCCTCATCACGATCGCAGTTGTGGCGACGACTCATCCTACTGCGCCAAACATAAGCGCTCCGCAAACGAGTACAGTGCCAATTGGTGCCGGATCCGCCTTGTCTACATCGCCTTTTCCCTCGCCCCTCACCCAAAAAGCTACTCCTAGGGTGACCCCAGTGCCTCAGACTATCAAAACGAGCCCCGCCGCACCTTTGCAAGCCCCCACTACAACCCCCACTCAAACTCCTGCCCCAATTACTACTACCCCTACTCCTACCCCAGCACCAGCTACGCCAACCCCAACGCCGATTGTGGATAAGCGCTGTCTCATCCAAATTGACGGGGCGTTGTATGACGTGACCCAATTCCGGAGTCGTCACTCGGGGGGGGATATCTTCCAGTGTGGGACTGACATGAGCGCGATATTTTGGGGAGAGCACGGACAAAAACAGTGGAACCAAATCCAGCAATACCGCATATAATAGAGACTTTATGAGGCTACTGATTGTCGAGGATGATCCGGTAATTGCTGACAATTTGCATAAGCAACTCACCAGCGTTGGGTATGCGGTCGATCTATGTATCAGTGCGCAGGAGGCAGTCGAGAAACTACTGGGGAATGAATATGACTGCGCTGTACTTGACCGGGGGCTACCGGAAGGGGATGGTCTAGAGACCATTGCGACTGTGCGCAAGAGCAAGATCGCGACGCCAATCCTGGTACTGACTGCCTATACGCAACCAGAGCAAAAAGTGGCGGGACTGGACCAGGGCGCGGATGATTATTTGGCTAAACCGTATGATCACAAAGAACTCTTAGCAAGGATCAGGGCACTCATACGCCGCGGCAACCGACAAACAAGTTTGCCTATTTTGACAGTCGGGCCACTTGAGCTTGATACCAATACTCACCGCGTACGGCTGAGGGGTAAGCAGATCCTGCTCTCACCCAAAGAGTACGCCCTCCTTGAATATTTGGCATACCACCCGAACCAGGCGATTGACAGGATGAGTTTGCTCACGCATGCGTGGGATGAAAACGCTGATCTATTCTCCAACACAGTTGATGTCCATGTCCGCCACTTGCGACACAAGCTAGGCAAAGACGCCACGTTGATCCAAACGGTTATTGGGAAAGGATATCTGTTATGCACAGAATAACGATTGTGACTAAACTGACCTTGCTCCTAGGGACGCTGGCCACGGTCATTGCGGTGTTGGCGACGGGGGCTCTCTCGGCACTTATGATATGGCAGTCCGAAGGGAGAGTGCGGCAGATGATGATCACACAGACTCATGAGATTATCCGCAATGAACTGATGACGAGTGGGGGCGGGATCCAATTGCAAAAGAATGATAATGGTTTGCAGCTCTCCCAGGTTTTGCGAGAGCAAAATTTGAGCCTGATAATCACGAGCGCGGAGCTTAAACCAATTGCCCGATACGGAATTTATCGTAACTTTGCAGCTGAGGAAATGAAGGACTACCTCAGCGCGGATGTGACTGACTCGCTCCCAAAAATGGGCAAATACCGTGATGTGATGAGCGAGCGTCATGGAATGATTGATACTTTTACTGCCCCCCTCTACTCCAGTGATCTACTGATTGGTTATTTGCAGACGGCACGATTAAATGATGTTTTGCCCATGATATATTCTTCGTTTGGTGATGCTTTGCTCCTCCTAATACCTGGACTGTGGCTCGTGAGCGTCTTGATTGCGGGATGGGCGTCTCGCCTAGTGCTCTCACCTCTGACGACATTGGTGAAATATATGGAGCACGTCGAAGTCGACTCAACGCCTAGAATAATAGCGGTTAATAAAAAGTTGAGCCCCGAACTAATGATTCTCGTGAGGGCGATTAACCAGCTACTTTTGCGAGTGGCGAGTGCGATCGTACATGAGCGAGAGCTGACCGACAATATCTCGCATGAACTCAAAACTCCCCTCACCCGTATCACGACTACCTTGCAAACTCTAGCGACACAGGTGTCTGGGACAGTGAGAGAAAAGTTGCGGGGAGTCACAGACGAGGCAGTACAAATGGGGAGAACAATAGAGACAATTTTGTCACTTGCCCGCGTCAAGCACACTCAGACAATATATAAACCGTGGAATTTGTTGGAGCTCGTCACTGAACTAGGTAGAGAGATCGTGGGAGAGGATAGACTGCGCTTATGATCCCGGGAGAGCTCACGTTGAGCGTGAGTCGCGAGCATGTGCGGATACTGCTACGCAATTTGATAGAAAATGCCTACCGGCATGGAGTGCGCGAGGCGACTATAGAAATAGTGGTAGCAATGACTCCAACACAATGGCGTATCGTGATCTCCAACCACGCGGGTGTGAAGTCTGGGCGAGGTGGGCATGGGCTAGGACTCTCCATTGCGCGACAAATATGCCGCCAGCAGAGATGGGGGATGAGGGTAAGTGAACAGTCAGGGACATTTAGAGTTACCGTGCATGGGAAAAATAATGAGGTGGTGGTGGTGGAATAAGAGGAGGGCGTATGATCCCCTTCCTTTGTGTGACAAGGTCGAGTTGGGTCAAGTAACTAGTACTTAAATGTCAGTGAGGTCTGACCAATGAATGTGGAGGTGCTTACCGTCTATAACGACGGGGATAAGTTCGTGGAGCTCGTGAGGACGTTTAAGATCGAGGGCGTGGTGGTCTAATGAGCAGTTATATCTGAGGGCAAGAGTACCGTCTGTCAGGGTGAGGGGGCCCAATTATTAGGAGGAAGAGTGGGAGGAGAGGCGCCACAACCAACACTAAGTGTTTCGTACTTTACCATGCTGGGAATATAGTGTAGCAGATTGCTGAATTCTAATCCGAATCCGAACACTTCTCCTTTCCTCTGGTTGATTGTAACTCTCTTTTGAATGCTTCGGAAGAGGTCTCATAACCCAAACATTTCCTGGGTCTCTGGTTGATTTATTGGAGAATGGTATTTAAGTCTGTTTGGGTGAAGGTGGTGAAGTCAGTCTTCTTGGGGATATATCTTCTAAGGATTCCATTGTGGTTTTCGTTTGAGCCTTTTTGCCAAGAACAGTATGGGTCGCAGAAATAGGTTTTGATACCCAGATTTTGGAGTTCTTGGTGATTAAAGTTCTCCCTCCCGTTGTCCATTGTGACTGATTTGGTTATCTCCTTGGGATACTTGGAGAGGAGTTTCTTCTGTGCCCAAATACCGTACTCTGAGTCGATCTTGGGGATCAGTTGAGCTTTGTGAAGTAGCGAGTCTTTCGCTCTAACATGGTTTGGATACCACCTGTGTGTTTTGAGCCTTCAACAATATCTGTCTCCCAATGACCAAAAGTCTTGTTCTCTTTGATTTCCTCTGGACGAAGACGAATACTTGTGCGATTGGCAATACCTCTTTGATAGAGATTTCGACTATGCCATTTTCTCCTTCTCCCATGAGATCTGACTAAATACTGCGTGAGACCTTTCTCTTTTCCAGTCTCTGAATAAATATATCGATAGATTGTTT
>CAZGNX010000022.1:0-12575 GCA_964527065.1 uncultured Pseudomonadales bacterium | reverse complement strand
GAGAACTAGGACAATTTTGCACCAGCAAAATATGTCCGATTTTCGACTTGGAATGACGGCAAGCTCTCAAAAACGCTACTTCTGACATTTCTCACACACCCAACTCCCTCTCCCCCCCACCTTCACATACTTTAGTGTCTGTCCACACTTGAGACACGCCTCACCCGTTCGCTTATACACGAGGAACTCATTTTGGTAAGTCCCGCGATTGCCATATGCATCCACATAGCTATTGTCACTCGCCCCACCCGTGGCAAGCCCCCTCTCCATCACAGCACACAAACTAGCGCGCAATTTTTTGATTTTCGACAATTTCAGCGTATTCGCTTTGCGCCGCGGATCTATACCCGCGAGCCACAATCCGTCGTTAGCATAGATGTTGCCAACCCCAGCTAAAAGAGTTTGATCAAGTAACGCGTCTTTAATGGCTCTACCGGTCTTTTGTAGTTTGCGCAATAGCTCTGTATCGCTAATATTCCATGGCTCAGGTCCCAGCCTCACCCTACCCTCACTCTTAACTTTGATGTAGCCAAACTTACGCGTATCCCAAAAATATAGCTTGCCGTTTTCTAGTGTGATTATCACTCGTGTGTGTGGTGCACTCTCATACTCTCCCCTCTCCCACACTAGTCGACCCGTCATTTTGAGGTGGATTTCCCATTCTCTCTTATCTTCCATCTTGATGTACAAATATTTACCCACTCTCGCCACATCAATTATCCGTGCCCCTATAAGTAGCTCACCTTGATAACTTTTTGGCTCCCGTACGTCTATAGCCAGTATTCGCTTGCCGACAAAATAAGGTGTCAATTGACGTCTAATTGTTTCAACTTCTGGCAATTCAGGCATGTATTACCTCATGAATTGCCTTTTCAAAACGCGTGCGCCCAAACTTAGCTGCCCACTTTTTGATGGCTGTCCTATCCCACTTGATTGTCTCCATCTGCTTAATCCCTGATGCTACGCTCTTTGTATCTGTCGCATCGATCAAAACGCCTGTTTGCCCTGGGATAACTGTCTCTTTGTAACCTCCTCCATAGTAGGCCAACACAGGCGTTCCATGTGCCATTGACTCCACTACCGTCATCCCAAAATCTTCATCATGTGCCAGTGCCACAAATCCTCTGGCTCCCGCGTATAATCGCGCGAGTTGCCCATCCTCCACCCTCCCCAAATACTCGACATTTTTAATCGGTTTAATGGTCAATTGGTTTAATGGTGTAATTTGCTCACCTGCGATCTTTAGTTTAACCCGTAAGGCATCGAATGCTTGTATAGCCTCCACTATCCCCTTCCCTCCCACAATGCGACTCACCATGAGATAGTAATTTCCTCTCTCAAGTTCCTGTTCCCTGTTTCCTATTTCCTGCAAATTAATCGGTGGACAAATCACCATAGCTGTCTTGCGATAAAACTTCGCAATCCGCCTCGCCACCTCATGACTGTTGGCAATCCAAATATCCACCCTCTGCGCTGACTGGTAGTCAAAGTAGCGCATAAAGGGGCCAACAACCCACATAAAAGCCTGCCCCCACCATTTGTCTTGCGCACCCGTTGGAGTATCGTAGCCGTAGAGCCAGCGGGGTGGCGTATGACAATAGGCGACTACTTTTGTGTCGTCTCTCACCTTAAATCCCCGTGCAATGTAACCTGAGCACGAGGTGATCACCAGATCAAAGTCAGTGAGATCGACACTCTTCCATACCCACGGCAGGAGAAAACGGAGATAGCTATACATACGCCCGATCTTAAGCAACCATGCCCATTTGCTTTCAACCACTTTCCTATCCAAAAACATAGAGTGGGCAGTCCCCCGCTTACTCAGTGCCGTATAAATCGGCGCGCGGGGGTACATATTAGCAAGCACTCGCAATACCCGCTCCGCGCCACCAGCCTCAAGCAGATAATCATGTACCAACGCAATTTTCATTTCAAAATAATCCCATTTGATTATCGGATATTTTCTGCTTTTTTTGCTCTAACTCACCGGGGAAAACTCGCTTGATCAGGCTTCTGAAATTGAGCTCCTCAAACTGGGCCTTCAAGGTCTCACCTTGTAGGCCCCGATACTCCATCTCTTCCATAGTAGTATGTAGAGGCATATCTGTCACAATCCGCGAGAGGTCTTGAGATAGGAACGCACTCTCACGTCCATCGGCCAACTTCTTGGCCGTGAGCTCCCCAAAATGCACCTGCACTTCTTTGAGATCGCGGTAAATACGCTCGAGCGTCCCAAACATGGAGAGTAGTTGTGCCGCACCCTTAGGCCCGATGCCAGCCACTCCTGGTATATTGTCACTAGGGTCACCTACTAGAGCCTTAAAGTCTACAATTTGCGCGGGATGCACCCCGTACTTGTTCCACACCTCATCTGGCCCGTACAGTACAGGCGGATTAGCCCCTTTAGCGGGAGTGAGGATCTTGACCTGCTCATTGACGAGCTGCATCGTATCCTGGTCACCCGTTAAAATAATGACTTCAGTTTTTGTTTGTGATGCTTTAGTATTTGCTTGATTATTGGTGCTTGGTGCTTGGTTATTTTGCGACGCTCGCGTCGCAAGTGTTCCTATTATGTCATCTGCCTCATACGTCTCCTCTGCTACCTGCACAATACCCATAGTCTTGATGATTTCTTTAACTCGGGGGATTTGGTTCACCATCTCCTCATCAGCCTTTTGCCGCTGTGCTTTGTATCCTACATACTTCTCGTGACGAAACGTGGGCTTGGGCAGATCCCACGCCACCATGACATGAGTCGGTGCCTCTGATTCAAGCGCCGAGATGAGGATCGAGGCCACGCCGTACACCGCCCCCACTACCTCTCCCGTTTTGGTAGTCAGCCGCGGATACGCGTGGTATGCCCGGTGCAACAGTGCAGAGCCGTCAACCAACAACAACTTACTCATCCCCATATTCTACCTTACCTCAGAGAGAGCAGTGTGCAGGACATTGCTGTTTTAGCGCAGTGCAGGGTCAAGCCTTTAAAGAAAAATGACGAGATCTTCATCACGAGGAAATTTTTACTTAAGCGAGCTTCGCGCAAGCAAAATAGCGAGTCCGAACACGAATCCCCTACTTTTTCACCAAATACTCCAAACTTTTCTTCAGCTCCTCTATTTTCTTCCCCTGCTCATCCAATCTCTCAAGTAGTCGTCTCATATAAAAATCTTCTTGATACCGCAGTAGCTCGACCGACACAAACGCCATCACTGCCCCAAAGAGCACCACCCCAAATACTTGTAGCAGGACGGCTACCACTCTCCCCAGAGTCGTGACAGGCACCATGTCCCCATACCCCACTCCCGTCACTGTGGTAATCGCAAACCAGAGCCCGTCCCCCTCATTTTTAATCCTCGCAACCTCTGACATGCTCTCAATCGGTGCAATGATAAGACCTAGCACAATCACAGCAACACAAAGAACAAATAAAATCTTACGAAACCTCCCGCTATGCGAGAGTTTTAGCGCTACTTGTCTAACTGGACTACTCATAAGCAACACTATACAGCTTCTTTGCTTTTACTGCTGCCTCGGTTACGCCCACAATCTCCTCAAACTCTTCCCGCTCGAGCGATTCTCGCTCCATGAGCGCCACCACCACGCGGTCCATGATTTTCCTCTGATCTTTGAGTATCTGCATGGTGGTTTTCTCGCATGCGTTGACTATCCGCTTGACCTCTTTGTCGATCTCAGCCCGCTTAGAGTCCGACACATCGGTAGGCTCAAGATAATTACGTCCCCACTCACTCATCCCCTCTTGCGGCCCAAAATCGATGGGGCCCAAGGGTGACATACCATAGTCCACGACCATTGCCCGGGCAATCTTGGTGACTCGGTCAATATCGGAGGATGCTCCCGCGGTGAGGTCGTTATACACGAGTTGTTCGGCAGCTCGACCTCCTAGGAGCGTACATATCTCTTCCAGTAGCTCGGTCCGGGTACTTTGATATTTATCTGCCGCCGGTGGGATCATGGTAAAGCCGAGAGCGCGGCCTCTAGAGATGATCGAGATGCGGTGGACTGGATCCGTGTGAGTGAGGAAATGTGTGGCAATTGCGTGTCCGGCTTCGTGGTAGGCCGTCATTTTACGATCTTCTTCGCTCTGGATCCGCTTCTTGGACGGCCCCATCTTAACCTTCGTCGCCGCCTCCTCGATATCGGCAAAGGTGATCTCATTCCTGTTTTCCCGTGCAATCAAGATTGCAGCTTCATTAAGCATGTTCTCAAGATCAGCCCCAGTGAATCCGACGGTCCGCTTAGCCACCGACGTCCAGTCAATATCTTTGACAAACGGTTTGCCTTGCGCGTGGATCGCAAGCGTCGCCTTGCGCCCTTCAATGTCTGGCATATCCAGAGACACGCGCCGGTCAAAGCGGCCTGGCCGCACAAGGGCTGGGTCTAGCACGTCGGGACGATTTGTAGCTGCAAGCACTACCACATTTTCTTTGACGGTAAAGCCGTCCATCTCGACAAGGATCTGATTAAGGGTCTGGTCCCGCTCATCATGTCCCCCCATTGCCCCCGCTCCGCGGGTGCGTCCTATCGCGTCGATTTCGTCTATAAAGATGATTGCGGGACTCGCCTTTTTGGCGGTATCAAAGAGATCGCGCACACGCGATGCTCCCACACCCACAAGCATCTCCATAAATTCCGAGCCTGCCATGGAGAAAAAGGGCACGCCAGCCTCTCCTGCTACCGCCCGCGCCATGAGCGTCTTACCCACACCCGCTGGACCAATCAGAAGCACGCCTCGGGGAGTCTTGGCTCCCACTTTGGCGTATTTCGCTGGATTCTTGAGGAAATCCACAACTTCTTCGAGCTCTAGTTTAGCTTCATCCACTCCCGCTACATCTGCAAATTTCACATTTTGCTTGCCTTTGGCAAATAATTTGGCCTTGGACTTGCCCATCCCAAACATGCCTCCTCCCATCATGCCGCCGCCGCCTCCCCCACCCCGCATCTGCCGCACGATCATAACAAAGAATAGTGCCATCAGGAGGAACGATAGAACGTTCAATACTCCACCAATCTTGTCCATAAAACTACCGTTATGGATTGTAAAAGTGACGGTTGAGGGATCTATCTCGTACTGGGTGAGGAGTTCGGTAAAGCTCTGGCCCGATTCTTTGCTACTAAACTTGATGTTCTCACCTCCGTAGTCCAGCACCATACTATCGCCAATGAGCTCCACATTCTGTACCGCTCCGCTACGGATATCTTCCATCGCTTGCGACAGAGTGAGCGTAGCATCCGCCGTCGTCCCGCCTAGCCACGCGAAGATCGCGGGCACAAAGAGGAAGAGGATCAAGCCCCAAACCAGTATTTTTTTGAGATCAAATTTGAAGCTCCACATCTTAACTTCCTTTCCTTTAAACTCAGGGGGTAACTTTGGTGTTTCAACCTTTTTTGCTTTTGCCATATCAGACATTCTACCAGAAGTTTCAGACAATCAGAATACTCAGTATGTCAGATTCTCTGATTATCAGACAGTCAGATTATCCGAGTTTTCCGATTATCCGAATCAGTGGAACTCGCTCCCTACTTCTACTTCCTCCCCCACTCTCACAATATACGGTTTCTCGTCTACTGTGTCGCACGCAAACAGCATCCCCTCCGAGTCACCAAATGGTGTCTTCTTGGGTGCCAAGTTCACCACCCAGATCGTCTTTACCCCTAAAAGCTTCTCCGGGTTGTACCACTCTTTGATACCTGAGAATATCGTCTTTTGTCCTATCTCGCCACCAAAATCAACTCTAAATTGAATGAGCTTGTTACTCCCCTCCGGCACCACTGCCTCAACTATTTTCCCCACCCTCACCTCAATCTTTGCGTAATCGTCAAAATTAATTATTGGCTTCATATTCCTCCAAACCCCATTTTTTCTTTAACTTCATCGACCGTTGCACGCGCAAAGACTCTGGCTCTCTCTGCTCCATCGCGTATAACCTGATCAATATATTTAGGTTTTGCCACAAGCTCAGCTCTTTTGTCTTGAATTGGCTTAAGTTCTGCATATATTGCCTCAGCTAACTCAGACTTTAATTCACCGTACCTAACCCCTGGACCACTTAAGTCTGTGTAGAGCCTCATATAGTCCATGCGTCTCTCAAATCCCTCAAAAATCTCAACAAATTCCATTAAAGTCTCAACTCCAGCAGAGATAGGTCCAATCTTTTTGGAGTATTCATCATATTCTATTTTTGTTTTAGGTAAAGCCACATTAACTTCTACGTTGCCCTTTCCGCTATCAGTGGGAACTCCTGACAATCTTTTCTTAATAGTCTCTAAATCGTCTGTTAAGTTAATAAAGCTCCCCTCCACACTCTTACTCATCTTACCCACACCTGTGAGCGATGGTATATATCGCGTTTCCGTTTGCAAACTCTGAGGCTCAGGGAAGTCCATACCATACTGATCGTTCATTTTGCGAGCGATTTCTCGTGTTACTTCCATGTGAGGCTCTTGATCAAGTCCAACTGGGACCACCCCTGCCTTGTAAAGCAAAATATCTGATGCCATCAAAGTTGGATAGTTGAGCAATGCCATAGTTACATTATCGGGGTATTGTTTCGCTTTATCCTTAAAAGTAGGAAGATGCTGCATTCTCGCCACTGTCATGACTGATGAAAAGTAAAAAGCCAATTCTGCGTGTTCTGAAACCATCGACTGAAAAAATAGAGCAGATTTATCAGGGTCTAGTCCACATGCCATATAGTCGATAATCACGTCACGTCGCTTATCCCCAAGCTCGTCAACTTTATATGGTGTTGTAATCGCATGGACGTCCGCCACCATATAAAAAGTCTCGTAGTTGGGGTCATTTTGGAGTTGCACCATACCCTTGGCAGTTCCCAAGTAGTTGCCTAAATGGAGTCTGCCTGTTGGTCGCATTCCTTGTAGCACTCGTTTTTTCATAATTCCTCCGTTTTTTATATTGTACCTGCAATTTGTTTTTCTGTGGTGCCCGCGACATAGGCCACGGGCACCACACATGTTTACTCTCCCAGTTTTCCCTCCAAATACTGCTCGTAAGCTCCAAGGTCCAGGAGTCCATGACCTGAGAGGTTAAAGAGAATCACTTTTTCCCTCCCCTCTTCTTTGGCTTGCAAGGCTTCGACCACCGCGTGCTTGACGGCATGGGCAGACTCAGGAGCGACCACAATTCCCTCCGTCTCGGCAAACATTTTAGCCGCATCAAATACTGGTTTCTGATCATAGGCCACTGCCTCGATCAGTTTCTTATGATAAAGAAATGACACCATTGGTGAGTCCCCGTGGTAGCGCAATCCTCCGGCATGGATGGGAGAAGGCACAAAATCCGCTCCCATCGTATACATCTTCATGCTCGGCGTCATCCCCGCAGTATCACCTGAGTCATAGCGATATTCTCCTTGGGTCAACGACGGACAAGACGTCGGCTCGACCGCCACGACTCGCAGATTAGGAGATTTGCCCTCCAGTTTCTTGGCGAGAAATGGGAAGGAGATGCCGGCCAGATTGCTCCCTCCTCCACAGCATCCAATCACGACGTCAGGGTATTCACCCTCAATAGCCATTTGCCCAATTGCTTCCTGGCCAATAATGGTTTGGTGGAGCATGACGTGGTTCAACACACTCCCAAGAGCATAGTGAGCCTAAGGAGTTTTTACTGTTGCCTCAATTGCTTCGGAGATTGCCATCCCCAAGCTACCCGTGGTATCAGGGTTTTTGGCTAAGAATGCTCTCCCAGCTTCCGTCTCAGTCGACGGACTGGCGACTACGGTCGCACCATACAAGTTCATAATTGTCCGTCTATAAGGCTTGTTTTCAAATGAGGTTTTGACCATAAACACTCGACACTGCATCTCAAACATTTTGCATGCCAGCGCGAGCGCAGTCCCCCACTGACCAGCACCCGTCTCCGTTACCAGCGTCTCTATCCCCTCTTGCTTGTTGTAATACGCCTGTGGAATAGCCGTGTTTAACTTGTGGCTACCCACGGGAGACACGCCTTCATATTTGTAATAAATCTTGGCCGGAGTATCCAAGAATTTCTCTAACCGCCTCGCCCGACGTAGCGGACTAGGCCGGTACATAGCGTACATCTCATGCACTGCCTCAGGGATTAGTACTTCTTTTTCGAGTGACACCTCCTGCTTTACTAGCTCCATTGGAAATAGAGTCGCCAAAGATTCCGGCCCGATGGGTTCACCCGTTTTTGGGTCGAGCGGTGGCGGCGGCAACTCCCCCAAGTATTTCTTGAGATAATAGCTCAAGTTCAAGTAACTTGATGGTCTTTGTTTTTTGGTTAACACAGTATTTTTCATATTTCTCCTTCATAGATTAATTAAATTGGCATGTTTAGCTTCGCCAATACTCGCGTCCTTTAGTTTTATGTTTGTATTTATCTTTTTTCATCTTTCTCCATCAAAAAAGCCCTTGCACACCCACCACAAATCTGTGATCGACGTACAAGGGCCTTCAATTAGGCGGTACCACCTTGCTACGCATTCTTACAAAAAACCCACCTATCGGTGGGATAATCGCAAGAAATCTCTTTCTACGCGAGCTCCGTTACTACGACACTCGTTGCTGACTGTTGACGGTTTCGCCTCCGTATAGCACATCTCTTAAAGAGCTCGCACTGAGCTCGTCGAAGTGTAGCGCTATCAGCTCAGGGATTCCCAATCAAATCCCCTCATCGCCTTTATTCAATTGTGGAAAATATATCAAACTATTGACTATATGTCAATTCATGTGTATAAATATACACATGAACACCACTACGCTCAACGATTACCAGTACCTACAAGATCTCTCCACGAGTCTCGCTCTTGGCGGCAAAAAACGCCGCGTTCAAATCGTCATGCCAGAAAAACTAGTTCAACTTATCGATAAAGTTTTCCCCAATGTAGATCGTTCTACCCTCGTATCCCAGGCTTTCACCGACCTCCTTATCCATAAACATCGCATTACCAATCCCGATCTCGAGGCTTGGGTTGCTGAGGAGCAATACAATCTCGACGAGATGGAATCGTATATCGCTCAAAGAGAACAAAATGTATAAATCTGGCGATATTGTCCTGGTAAAAATGCACCCCTCTTCGAGTACTGAGTTAAAACGTTTTAGACCTTGTGTTATCGCGCTCAATCAAATCGACCCACGTTTTTACACCATCGCTCCACTCACAGGTCAGGCAAAAATAGTTTCAGAAAAAACTGAAATATTAGTCGCCCCTTCAAAAACAAACGGTTTAACAAAAAATTCTCTACTTTTGTGCTGGTATCTCGAAACCGTTGGTATAGGGAGGATTCAAAAACAACTAGGCAAACTTGACAAATCTGATCTACAAAAATTCAAGTCTTGTCTTAAAAATATTTTCTAAAACCTTTCACTTTGCGATACTCAGGTCTGGTGGTACAATAACCATGTTCTTTAAAACGCGCGGGGTAGTGTACGGTGCACGTGAGGCTCAAAATGGGCCCTTACCCGAGTAATCGAGATAAGTGAATTTGGCTATATCGGTGAAACCCCTAGCGGGCAATACCGAGGGAAGGCTCGCCTGAGGCGAGAACCCGTAGAGACTACACGCCAAACATCCCGCCATGGCGGGATGAAGATATAGTCCGACACTCTCAGTAATGGGAGATAACAGCTCGCATAATCTCACAGGCTAGGTTCAACTCCTAGCCCCGCAACAAAAGTAAAAACCACTCATCACTGAGTGGTTTTTTGTTACGAGTAGCAGGGGCGGGGCACGATCCCGCGACCTTAGCCTTATGAAGACTCTGCTCTACCAACTGAGCTACCCTGCCAATGCTAGCATTTTACCATCACTTGAGTAATATATTACAACGCCAACAGTCCAAAGAGTCCCAGGATTAGAAGCAAGAGTCCTATCGATATCGTCCCCACCGTCACTTCAAATATCCCCGTTACTGGCGTCCCACCCGAAGTATCTGGCATCGTCACCCGTGGCGAAGCAGAGGGGGTCGGCGTCGCGGTGGGACTTGCCGCCACACTTGGACTTGGAGTGGGAGTCTTGCTAGGTGATGGACTTGGAGTGGGAGTCTTGCTAGGTGATGGACTTGGAGTGGGAGTCTTGCTCGGACTTGGGCTCGGCGTGGGAGTCTTACTCGCCGCTGGCGAGGGAGAAGAAGTGGGAACAAGGCTCGCACTGGCAGAAGGAGTGGGTGTGGCAGAGGCTACACTACTTGGGCTCGGAGACGGAGTAGTAGTCGAGGGAGTATAGGACCAAAAGAGGCGGTAATCATTAAAGTCAGGGGCGGCGGGATTCCCGTTTGCTTTGGGAGGTTCGTAATCTGTCCAACACTGCTTAGACACGAGTGGCTCTCCACCTGCTTGACTCGTAGCATAAGCTAGCTCATCAGTTATATCTACTAGTACAAATCCGTTGGCTCCGCATTTGTTATCAGCCGAAGGACTAATCCACCCGTTCGAAGCTTGAGTTCCTGGCAATACTGTTGTTTTGATTTGAACCGAAGAGGGTCCATTGAGCGTAAGACCAGTATCAAAAACCCTCATCGCTGTCGTGACGGCACCTGCTGGGATAGTAGCTGTTGTGGTTTGGCCAGCCACTGTCATCTCAATCTTGAGACCTTGGCCATCACCAATTTTGTAATATACTCGCAGTTGCCCTGCCTTGGGGAATGCAACCGTATTGGGCTCAGGAAAAACCGCGTTGACTGTCGGGGCGGTTGCTGGTGGAGGTGTTGTAACTGGCTTAGGGGTAGTCCTGACTGTTGGAGTCGGCTTGATCGATTGTTGGTACACGACAATCCCCAGTCCTACCCCTATAACTACACACCCTAAAACTATCCACAGCAACTTAGATTTTTTGGGTGGCGACGTCACTCCAGGTGCGCTCGCCGACATCATTTGATTTATATCTTGTGCATCTTGTTCTGCCATAACGAAATCCGACAATATCGGCTCCTACATACATCATGGCAGACTCACGCACTGTGGTCAATCGTTTATGAGTTTGAGTAGATCACCATACTTAAGCCGCTCGTCGTTAAGCACATAGTATGGCAAATACGCATCAGGGTCCACTTTGCTTGGATCCATCTTGACTCGCTCTACTACTTCTCTCAGCTGTTGTGGCCTCTCTACGTAGTTAGTTGCCCGGTGATAAAGACCAAAACACTGAACAAGCACTACCAGCGGGATTGTCCAAATCCATTTGCCTAAACGTGCGTGTCGTAATAATCGAACAAGCAGTATCAGCAGTAATGCCAGACCAAGATAGCCATAGCGCTCTGCCCGCATAATCCCCACGCCGTACTGCGCTCGTCCAAGCGCTACGATCAGGTAATAAAAACCCATGTGTAGGAGTAAAAACCGACTCCAAGCGTCACTCCACACCTTGCCAAGTGGTTGTCTCCACTTCCATAACCCATAAATCAGGATAAAAACTACTAGTCCAATCCTCAGAAGCTCAAATTTGTCAAAAGGAACGAGGAGCCTTCCTATCACGGTATTAATAGGCATCAACCCCCAAACCGCCATCACCTGCCCTAGCCAAGCCAAACTCACAGCAAGGCTCGTCCCATCCCCTCCCCGCCACAGATAAATCAATACAATTATGACTAGCAAAGTTACCATGGCCCACCGTTGCTTTTTGTACACAAAAAAGGTTGCCATAGGTAACCCCAGTGCGAGCGCCGAAGAGGTACAGGCCATCACAATCGTGATCAATTCACCCCTCTTCCTCCACACCTGACGAATGGCCAGCAAAACAATCAAAGCCGTCACGGAGATTGTCTGTCCCGAGATCCACAAAACCGTTTCTATCCAATTGGTATTGATCGTAAATAGTAGTGTGGCATTAGCAGCCAAGTCCTTCCTGCCACTAGTCTCGCAAGCGATCTTATATAGCAACCAAATCACAAATGTGTGTATTGCCAAAGAAATCAAAAAGTATCCGGGATAGAAGAGTCCAAAGAGTTGCCACTCCACGCTAAGGAGTAGACGCCACAAGTAGTTAATATGGTCACCAATTGGAGCGCTCAAAATTTGGGCAAGTGGTCGGTTGGCCAGTATAAACCAGTCCAAATCGTCCTGATGAAAGTACATGTTTTTTACTCCCCACGCCCAAACACCCATCAACATCCCTGCTACCCACAATACCCACCATCTATCTATTATTTTCTGCATAAAAAGATGAGGCTCCCCACCTGCCACAAGCGTACAAATCCCATTTTTTGATAGAATCCCTCTCCCACAACAGTCGTATAGACGTAGCGCATGCCTCGCAAATGTGCAATTAGCTCCCTACCTATCCCCTGTCTTTGCCTAGCAGGCTCAACTATCATCGTCAAAATTAAGCTACCTATACCAGACACAACTCCCACAATCTCTTCGTTAGACCTGGCACACGAGACATATCCCCACTTCCTTACCACTCGATACAATCGTACAAGGTGATTCGTTCCTAGTTTAGAATTCCACGTTTCTGGTAGTGCTCGTTTATGCAAGCGAGCAATTCTCTCTAAATCTTGGGCAAGAGCTGGATGTATGAATAAGACACGATACCTTTTGGACTCCGCAAGGAGTCAAGATGAGTCACGAA
>CAZGNX010000021.1:0-14506 GCA_964527065.1 uncultured Pseudomonadales bacterium | reverse complement strand
AAACGTTCCGCTACCCGACTCAACACCTGAGCTGGTACAGTCGGTATTGTTGTAGGTGTTAAAGACTATGTAGTAGCCAGTTTCGGCGGTTGAGCCATTGGTGATACTGGTCAGGATAACGTTGCGATCTGTTGCGGAGGCAGGCGTCTCGCCGGAGGCAAAGGTAATACTACTGACCCCCGTGCTATTGTTGTTGCTGACTCCCCACGAGGCGGGGGTGGGGATGAAGTCGCTACTACCTGAGAGAGCGGCAGAGGTGATGTCTAGGCCAGTGGGTTTGCTGCCGCCGCCATCTGCCTGTGTATCAAACTCAACGCGGATACATTTGATTGCAGAGGTTGTGACGTTGTCAAACTCTATATCGTAAGAGACTGAGGTGCCGCTGGGCCTGGAATCAGAGATTGATACCTTGGAGCCCGTCAAGGTGGCGGCGTGAACAGTCGTGAGGAGCGGCGAGAAGGGTAAGAGTCCACCAACGAGGAGCGTCAGAGAGTAAGTAGTAATTTTGCGCAGTAGTTTCATAGATTCTTGGGAGATTGACCAGTCGTGAGTACGCGCCACGCAAGGGCCAACCTCTTCCTTCCTACTATGAATAGTTTGTGACATACTGTCAAGACTATCAAAGCCATACAAAGGTAGGGCCAGGGGATAAACCAAATGGTTGGGGACTGAGAGTTGATGGTGGTGTGCTCTGCCCCGTAGACTACCTCAGTTTGGAGATAATAAGGACCGATTAGTAGGTGTTTGGCACTCTCAAGCGTAAACTCCCTGACAGTTCCAGGCATAATGGTGGCAGTGTTGATAGTTGTGCTATCAATCGATTGGCCAAATAGATTGTAGGTCGTGATCGTGATCTGCGGCAGGAGGTGGACGTTGCCATCATTAGCGATGTTGAGGCTAGCTGTGAGCGGACCAAATGTTTTCCAGGTTGCGAGCGTCCAGTCTTTAACGCTGAGACTAGGCACTATGTCGCCAGGGACAATGAGCAAGACGAGACTCGAGATCCGCGCGAGCGAAATGGTGGAGTCGTAGGTCAACGCCTCACGCGGGATCAAGGGCTCAAAGATTAGGGTGGCATAGTGACCCCCTGGCTCGGCGTCAACTGGGGCGGTGATGACAATTGCGATCTCTTTGCGCTCCCCAGGCTGGAGAATAAAATCGCGTGGCTCGATTTGGATCCACTGACTAGCATCAAAGCGCGGCAGTAGTGGTTCTTCGATTTTCTCAGTGGCTAAGAAGGGGCGGATACTACCTTTGATAGGCAGGGGGAAGTGGGTGTTGTTGGCGATAATCACCTGCGTGCTGATCGAAGTTTCGGGTTGTGCGACGTGTTCGATGATTGCAGGGGATATACCTAAAGCGTATTCGCTGGCGCTCGCCTGTTGAACAGGTGCAAAAATACCCAATAACCAAGCATCAATAATCAAACAACTTCCAATAACTGCAAAAATTCTAACAATAACGTGTTTTTTTTGCTCCATTTGGAACATTATATATTGTTTGATGATTGGTTATTGGAGCTTGATTATTACTTTAGTACTGCGCCGTGATCGTGTAGACTACAGTATTTGTATACTTGTGGGCGGGCTGGGTGTTGGCGGCCGCTACTTTGTAAGTGATAGTAAAGGCCTCGGCCGAGATCGGGGTGCCTGTGACGAGGGAGGTATGGTCGGCCACAATGTCGCCGGGCCCAGTGTGGGAGAAGGGGGCGTAGAGCGTGCCGGAGCTAAAGAGGTTGGAACCCTGGATGGTCGTATCAGAGCTTGTGTAACCTAGTCCTGTACTGGATCCCCAGGTAGCGGGGGCAGCGTAGGTGCCGCCTGAGAAGTCGGGGATCGTAAAGTTGTCGGATTGAGAGCGCAAATAATCTGTAACAAAGGCGCGCACGACGTAGCCGTTGTAGGCATTGGTTGTTGTTGTAAGCGTGGTATCCTCGGTGTCTGTATAGGAGTTGCCTGCGTTGAGATTGCCAAAGGTGATTGTGCCGGGTGAGACCGTAAAATTGAGGGAAGGGGCCACCCGCTGACCATTACTGCTTACCGTACTCCCTGTATTGCCGGCGGTATCGACTGCACGCACGTTGACGTAGTACATTTGGCTCGTTTGGAGTGTCAGACTGGTGGCCGTCACCGAGGTAGTTGTACTGTTGTCGGTCCATGTACGGACATCGGTGGCTCCGGCTGTTGTGCCGATTGAGTACTGATATTTACTGAGTCCTGAGACGTTGCTGTTAAAGCTATCCCAGTTGGCCGACAAGCTAGAGAGCGAGCCGTCGTTGTAGGCCGTATCGACTCCCACCCCCGTGCCGTCATAGACCGTGCCTCCCGTGGGGGCGGTGGTGTCGATCCCGTAGTCGCGGGCTGACTCGGCATTGCCACCGTAGGCGACCCAAGCAGAGTAGGTGCCTGCAGTGTCCTTGACTCTGGCTTGCCAGTGATACTCCGAGGCATCCGTCTGAGAGCTGATTGTCACGGAGACCGAGACTCCGGTACCGCTATATGAGACCCCTGTGCCACAACTATCCTCGGTATTGCTAAAACTAGTACCCAACAGATCTTTTTCGACACATAACTGCAGGGTGTCGGGGTTGTCGGTATCGGTGGCGGTCGCCGTAAACTTGATATTTGTTGTGTTGTGCCAGTCGCCGGTTGCAAGCGTGACATCGCTTGTTGTTTTTTGCGCCAAACTAGTAGGAGAGTCGGGGGCAGTGTTGTTCCCTGGTATCACCTTGTCCCAAGTAACAGTTTCGCCGTTGAGCCACTCTGCAAAGATATAGCCGGCGGCGCTTTTGTTACTTGTGACATAACTGTTAGTTCCAGTGGTTATCCAAGCAGTTTCGGCAGACCACTCACTGCTTAAGTCGCAGTTACTGGCAACGTCGCAAATAGAGTAGTAGATGTCGCTCGTACTATTGTCAATCCAAAAACTATACAGATCGCTCCCGGTTGAATCATAAGAAATAGTCGGAAACCCATCGTTATTATCAGCGACGTCTGCAACTAGGGTGGCGGCGGCCCAAGTAGTCCCATTGTATTTGCGAGAACTAATCTGATCTGTAGTCTCGTCATCGACGAAGAGGGTATAAATATTGCCTGAGCCATCCCCCACACTCGAGAATGACGCGTCGGCCCCTGAAGAGAGAGTGTCTATAGTGTCAGGAGTGATGGGAGCATAGTTGTAGAGGTTAGTAATTTGGGTACTTGAGAGTGGCTCATTATAAATGCGCACTTCGTCCAAAATGCCGTCGTAGTATTGAGCGGCGAGCTCCATCTGTCCTAGTCGAAAGGCCGCACTACTATTGTTGATAGTTGTGCTGACAGAGTAGGGGAATTCACCCGAAGTTTGCTCTGTGCCATTTTTATAAAGTCTGACGGTTGAGCCATCATAGGTAACGGCAAAATGTGCCCAAGTTCCTGTGCTAAATATTCCTGCTGCAGACTCAACGTCCACTTCGTCTCCGTCATAGGTTCCATCAGAGTCCAGGAAAACGAAAATTCGATTACCACCAGATGTACGCACACCCCAAGCGTATGAGGTAGAGCTCGAAGATTTGGAGACGATGGCTTCGGCTAACCCAGATGTGCTCTCGACGTTTATCCAAGAAGCAAAGCTAAATTTTTGCGATAAATCAAGCGAAGATTGATTGGCATCAGATATTTCCAAATACTCAGTGTCAGCACGCTCAAAATCGGCGCCACTGCCTATTTGCCCAGTTACTTGTGCAACAGTGTCGGAGGCACTTTCGACTAGATCGTTGTTCCTGCTCGAGCTATCCTGCCTGGTTGTATCGCCCGCCTCGTCGAGAGTCCAGTGACCTAGTAAGTTGTCCAGCAACGTATAGTCGGATTGACAGGAAGATCCCGAGCTATTTTGCCAGGCAGAACTTGCGTTAACCCACTTGCACCCTAAAAGTGTGGTCCCATTGACGAATGTTAAATACATATTTTGGGAAGAGAGAGAAGTCAAATCACCCGAGACTAGATAGCTGGCGTTGGTACTATTGCCAAGCGAATAGAGAGTGTCAGCACTATCCTCGGGGAGGTCGTTAGTGCCGCCCGCCTCTTTGATGGTTTGCATAAAAAAGCTAGAGGTATATGTCAGCTTGGCTGCGACCCAAACGTAACTACTACTATCTCGAGTAATAACTGGCAATGAGTAACTATCTGCCGAACTAGCACCATCCAAAATGGTCTGCTCACTCCCCCAGGAAAATGAAGTACCAGGATATGATGTGGCTTTACTACCGGCGATATCGTGGCCTAATTTGTAGACAACAAAGGCATTGCTATTATCTGCATCCAGTGAAAAGTCGGCAGAGGAGGCACTACTAATTCTGGCGTTCGTATTCTCGGTCCAACTACTTCCGGTTGTACTATATTCAAACTCTATTCTTTGATCGGTTGTATCGTAATAACTACGCCAATAGCGTGTGCCGTCGTACCAAGTTTTGCGCTGAAACGATGACTCAATCGCTTGATAAGAAGTGCGAAATACGACAACGGCTTGGGCGTGATCGTCTGTGGCGCCTCCGGCTGTATAGCCGATATTGTGCGAGCCGGTACCACTCCCTGGCATCAAGGAGACAGTGCTCTGGGCATTGGTAATGCTAAAGTCAGAAATTTCTTCTTGGGTACTAGTCAAGGCAGTTGCGGCATTGTTAGTATTGATCGACATGATCAGAGTGTTGGTAAAGGTAGGACTGACGCTAGAGTTGGGTGTGGCGGTGTTGCTCTGGTTAGCCCCGCCGGTTACGTCTAGCGGACTAAATTGGTCGATGTTGACAAGTGTCAAGGCCGTGGCACCTGGAGAGCTGACGGCACCGGCGTAGGTGATTACGATGTTGGCGGTCGTGACAACAGGGTTGAGCAAATACCAAATATTTGCGCCAACATCATCGGTATTATTTTGCTGGGCCTTGGCCTCTACTAAGTTCTGGGTTGTATTCCAGGTTATCGAGTTCACGACGCGGTCGGCGTCCGTGATGTCCTCAGTCGAGATGGCCACAACCAAGGCTTTGTTGTTGCCATAGGCAGGCACGGTATAAGAAAACGAGGTGGAGGTGGTGCCGGCCCCAGCAGTTGAAGTAGTCACTGATCCTAGTCTTTGTACGGTAGGGGGCATAGCTTTGAATGCCACCACTGCTTGGGCGTGATCGTCTGTGGCGCCTCCGGCTGTATAACCCATATTTTGACTACCGGCAAAATCTTTTTGAATGGTTGAGGTCACCATGCGTGCTCCTGTGATACTAAAGTCGGAGCGTTCTGTTTGCGTACTTGTGAGGGCAGTGTCAGCGTTGTTGGCGATGGTGGAGATGACATAGGCGTAGTCTGTAGTTGTAGTTACAGAGAGGTTGGGAGAGGTGGTGTTACTTTGATTGCTCCCACCGGTGACGTTAACGACATTAGTCTGGGAGGCATTGAGTAGTGTGGTAACGGTCACCCCTACTGAGGTCACCGAGCCTGCGAAGTTGACGACCACATTGGCGGTTGTGGTAGTTGGATTGATCAGATACCAGATATTGGCCCCTACATTTTCAGTATCATTTTGTTGAGCTTTGGCTTCTGTCAAATTTTCGCTGGTGTTCCAAGTGACACTACTGACGACGCGGTCAGCATCTGTTGTGTCTTCGGTGGCTACCATAACGACAAGAAGCCGATTTGGACCAGAGGGGACAGTGTAGCTAAAACTTGACTGATTAGTGCCAGCCCCAGCGGTAGAAGTTGTAACAGAGTAGAGCTGGACAGCATCTATTGCCAAGCTCCATTGCCGACCTTCCATCCATTCACCTATTCTCAATGGTCCCAAGTGATAGAGTTGCGGACTTTTGTTCGGAGCATCAAAGGTGTAGCCAAGTTGGTAGGTAGTACCAGCTTGCCAGTCGACTTGCCACGTCAATAGTTGTTCTTGGTCTGTTGTGATGACCTCACTGTAGCCCGAGTAATTTGTATCATCTATTTGTTTTATGGTAAAGCCAAGTGGAACGCGTTCTGTTACCAAACCTTGATATGCCTCTTGAGGAGTAATGTGGAGATAAACTGGGTAGTCATGAAGCGGGAAAACGCGGGTTACTGTTGTACGACTGAGGTCGTAGAGTATTGAGGGAGCGACAGTGATTTGGTCTTTTATTGAAAAGGAACCGTTTATGGTTGTTGCATCCAGATTGAAAATGTAGATCCCGTCCTGAGCAAAAGTATAGGAAGTTTGGTAGTCAGCTTCAAGTGTATAATCTTTGCTAGAACATGTTGCATGATTAAGGGTGATAGTACCACTGGCTGTAGTAAGATGCTCAACGATCCCTGTAGGAGAAGTTATAGTTAATGTGAGAGAGGCGTCACAGACCATCTCACCCATCTCATCTAAGACAGCAAAGGATATTCCTGCTTTTTCCCCGGAACGGTAGATTGGTTTGTCGAGGTTCATTGCCAAAACTCCCCAGTAAAAGTCTTGTTCCTGGTACGTCTTGTCTGAGTAGGTCACAGTAAGAGTATATTGACCAGGTTGTGAGAGTATTTTTTCGGTCAGGTTGAGCTCTAGGGTAGAAGGAAGAGGGCCAATGCTTGATCCCAATACTTCTTCTGTGACTAGTACCTTGTTGCCACCTGGTGGAGTGAGGGAGATCTCAATGTCAGGACTGGGGGGCGTGAGAAAATTAAGTTCCAACTCACGCTGATCTACGGTCAGAGTGGGGTTTGCGAGGGTAAAGCGTGAGGATTTTTTAGGAAGAGTCAGGAGATATAGCTCTGGATCGATCATGCCATGGTAGCCATTGCCTAGGTCAGCATGCTTGGGTTTGACGCCAAAGTGGAGGTGGGGGCCAGTCGTATTGCCGGAATTGCCAGATAAAGCTATTACGTGACTGCGGCCGATCAAGTCTCCCTGGTTGACCAAAATTTTTCCGAGGTGTCCGTAGTAACTAGTGCCCCAGTCGTGGCGCACCACGACAGTTTGACCATAGTCGCCAGACCCAGCCGACTCGACGAGACCTGCGTCTACTGCCAGGACCTCTGTGCCCAGGGAGAGGCCAAAATCAATGCCTTCGTGTGCAATGACTTGGTGCTCTGATTGCATGGCGGTCACGTGCTCATCGCCTGAGCGCTCCCCAAAGTGGTAGGTGATTGGGTATTCACCAGAGAAGGGATAGCGTAGGGAGAGGTTAAAGAGATGAGATTCGGGTGTGGTTTCGGGATTTGTTTCGGGTGCTTGGGTTTGTGCTGAGTTTGGGGTTGTTGGGCTGTTTAAGTCAATTAGAGGGGTGTCCAGCGGACTAGGTGCTGGGGTATGGGCGGAGTCTGTCGCCCCTGCCTGCGCAGGCAGGTCAGGCGGCGACTCCTGGGCATGAACTGGAGGTGGGGCAGGGAGGGCAGAGGTAAGAGGGTAGAGTGCGTTTTGGCTAAAAATCAGCCCTGCAAGCAGGATATGGAAGATTTTGGTAAAGAGGCGCTGATCACAGCGTCTTTTGACTATATATATAGTACTAGCCCTTAGGCCACGATGAATCCACATGGGGTTAATTGTGAGCAACCTATTCTTGATTTTCAACCCTGTTTGATCACATTTTTTATACTATAAAATATAGAACATATAGACCGATTTGACCTCTTGCATTATATGGATTATATAGTTAGTATAGAATGTATGGAGCGACCTTACGACAATCAGCTATCTAAGCTATCCAAAAACCAACTCACGATCCTCAAATACTTGCTTATGCAAGGGGAGAAGGTGGTGAGTACACGCGAAATAGCGACGCGGACCGGAGTGATAGAGAAGAGGCTGGGTGGGGTGCTATCGGCGATGTCGCGCAAACGAATCGCGGAGATGACGCTCATTGAACCTATGGGTCGTGACGGTCGTGGGGGACTGCGATGGAAGCTCAACGGGAAAGCTCTGACCACTGTGCTAGCACTGAGACAAGTGAAAGTGCTACTGGCGAGCTTTTGATCTACCTGACCTTTAGATTTTACTAGTTTTTACCAGGTGTGAAAGACTGGGAAAGTCAGGGGGGTCCGACAAAGAGCCTCCAGGCGGAGTAGATTTTGAATTCATATCTTATGGGTCATAGATGGAGTTGGGATTGCCAAAAGAGGACATCTGTCCACAATTTTTGACGCTTGAGCGTAGTGATTTGACAGGCTGACTGGACTGTAGGCGTTAATACTCTGTAAAAAATGAGTAATAAATATGATCTATATACACTATTGACGTGACTAGAGTATCGCTTTCATAGTATTTTTGATCAAATTAGAGGCTGCATCTGACCCAAGGACGTGAAACTACAGGATATCCAAGAGGGGTATGAAGATCTGGTAAAGTCGAGAGGTGTGGTAGGATGGAGAGATATGATCGAGTCAGCCCTCTACGCCGCCGTCGCCCCGCTTGTCCTCCTCTTGCTCTCCAGCGCGTGGAGCTACCCACCGATACTCGAAGAGGTTGTGAAATGGGGGATACTCAAGCTCGGATCCTCAGAACGAGTGCTAAGGGTCAGAGACGGGGCGATAGTGGGCCTCGTCTTCGGGTTGTGTGAGGCAATACTCTTTAGTCTCAACGCGTGGAGTGGGGGGGAGTGGGGGACACTCGTGAGTAGACTGGTATTGACTGTCCCAATGCACGCTGTAGCCACTAGCGTGACGGCGTGGGGGGTAGGTAGGAGGGTAGGGTTAGTAGGGTTGGGGATTGCGATGGTGATACACGCAATATTCAATCATGTTGTTACCATGTTTTAAAACATGGTAACACATAGTTGCTGAATCAGTGACGGATCAAGTCAGAACCAATTAGGAGTAGAGATAATGCAATTACAGTTTCCATAGTTTTTGCCACGTCAGATCGTCTATGTTTTGTCACTGCAGAACCGTGTCGACGGTTCGAAGTTGCGACTATTCCTAGACCTGCTGCTAGAAGCGCCGCTCCGAGAAGATTCTTGTATAAAACTGGGTTTAAAGACTCAGGAGTTAGCGTCATGGTGCGGATTCTAGAGAGAGAGAGCGGGTAAAAGTCAACTCGTAGAGATTGTTAGGGCTCGACGATAAACTGTGAGTGGACCCAGTAATACTTGGTTGAGTCTACTTAACTACAGCTTATCCTGAGACAGTTCCCAGATCTTGACAAACTATTTGCCGGCATATACACTATGGGTTACTATGAATGTTGATTTATTGAGTAAGGCTGGAGAGATGAGTAGCCAGGGAGAACCAGTGTTGCTGTGGCTGCGCGACTTCCTATTGAATGCGTCCAAATGGATTAATAACATAGATCGTTACTTGGTTGTTGGTGTGCTGGCGCCCACTATACTTACTGCGATGGTAGTGGGTATACTTTCGATGTCTGGTCGTGGGTCGGATGAAATCTCTCGATAGTGTCGTGCGTAGTTTCTATTCTCCTGAGATAAACTGTGCGTGGACCCAGTAACCTTTGGTCTTGTCCGCCTCGCTAAAGCCGATCTGGCGCCAGTCGCCGGACTCTTTGAACACGAGCACGTCGACCGACTCTTTGATCGCCATAATAATGTCTCCCTCGCTAGAGGGTCGGTTGCGAATGTTGACGGAGGAGTCCTCGGGAACGGCGAGGGTAAAGGTCGGCGACTCCACTTCGTCCCCGACTGTATCTGGGACTACGCTAGGGGCAGGGGGAGTTGGTATAGGGGAAGGGGAGGTGACAATCACTTGGTTGATAACTGGAGGCGTAGACTGTCTGGCGGATCTGGTTAACAAGAGCGTTCCGCCGGCCGTCACAACGACCACGACAGCGATGATAGCGGGCATCTGCCACTTGGGGGCGCTAGTTGGGGAGAATTCGAGCGAGCTGAGGGTTGAAAGGCGAGGAGACTCCAACATACCAGGTATGTGGGCTCCCTTCATACCTGGTATGTCATCTGCGGTTGACTCGAGAACACCGGGTGTGTCTAAAACAGGTGCCAGACCAAGTTTTTTGAAATAAAGGGACATAAAGACAAATCCGGCGACTACCACGAGGACGATACCAAAGACCGCGGTCGTCGAAACTCCCCCCACAAAGCCAATGAGAGTGCCAGTACTACTAGCCTGCGCGACAAGGGTCTCGAGCTCGGTCAAGTTGCTTTTGGCCTCTAGGAGCGCGAGCTGAGCCTCGCGATAGCTACGGATGCGGTTCTCTGGTTTGACAGTGCCACTTTGGGCGCGCATCAGGTCGTTTAAAATACTCTCGATGTTGCCTTTGAGCACCACACCTTGAGAGAGGAGGTTGGATTTCTCGAGCGGCTTGAGCAGATCATTAGCCTTGGTTTTGAGTGTTGTGAGCTCGGCTTCGCTTAACTGCCAAACATCCTCGACCTCTAAGGCGACGATTTTGGTGGCACTGGGGGCAAGTTCGTATGTTCCTGTGACGGCGAGGGTTTCTGCCACGGTGTCGTAGGTGGCGGTGAGGCTGGGGTCAATAGTGAGGATATCTTCATTTTTCAGCTCTTTGGGGAGGAAAAACTTGAGTTGTGCATCTTGGGTTGTGATGTCGCTGGGATTGGTGATGACGGCGCGGAAGATCACACTGCCTTCCTCCAGCCAGAGCCCTCGGACAGGAGCATTGGCCGCACTAGCCAGCAAGTTTTGGTTGAGCCCGATGAGTCCCTGCAAACTAAAGACGAGGTTTTTGAGCGCCGATTTGCCACTGGCCTTGGGGTTGCTGGGGGTGATGACACCCTCGCCGCCCGGGAATTCGTTGATAGCCAGGAGTCGAGACTGGCTGTCATTGACCCGCTTGCCCAAGACTGTCTCTCCTTGTGTGTCCCAATCTTCAAGGACAGCTGAGAGTTTTTGCGACTCTGCTTTAAATAGCTGATCTTTTTCGCTCACGCTAGCAAGATAGCCATAGAGGGTATTGTCGCCACTTGCGCTTGTGACGTCACCGAGCGTGGTCTCAAGACTGGAGAGGGCGACGAGCGCCGAACTTAGGGAGGCTGGGGGGAGAGACGAACTTGTCACTGAAGTGGAGGTGAGCAGGGTAGTCAAGGCAGTTTTGACTGCGATGCTCTCTCGCTCTAGTGCTGAGGTGACTGGTGTGTTCCAGGCGGTTGTGAGTGCGGTCAATGGGGCAGGTTGATTAAAGGAACTTGATAGACTCGTGAGCTCACTAGAGAGGGCGGTTGCACCAAGCGTCCCCCATTTGGTGTCAAGGGTCAAGAGTCGAGACTTGGTACTTTGGATGAGGTCATAGAGCAGACCAGCCTGCTTTTGACTCTCCTCAATTTTGAGCGAGAGGTCGGGAGCCTCGGCGTCTTCGAGTTCGAGCGTGACAATGGGGGCATTGACGAGGCGTTCGAGGAGATCACGCTGCTCCTTTTGCTCACTAATAATAGTTTGCAGGGTGGTCGCGGTGGGGGAGGGAGAGGCTACACCTGTAATGTCGGCGACGAGGGTGCCAAAAGAGGTGAGGGTACGGGTCGAGTGACCCCAAATATCAGAGATGAGGGAGCCAAAGGAGGTGAGGGTGCGACCACTGTAGTTCCAGACATCGGCAGCGGTCAGCTGGGCTTGGGGGGCATCTTTGACTTCAAACGTTTTATCCAGACACATCAGGCCAGAGCTTGGGGTGCAGCAGAGGGTGGCGTGGTAGAGGCCGGTTGTGGTGCCAATGGAGGCGTCATATTTGTACCACCCATCAGCCGCCCCGGTCATCGCGACAGCGTTCAAGTAAGTGGTGCCATCAGGGTACTTGGCGGTCAAGGTGCATGACTGAGCGGTGAGCGGGGTGTAGTCGTCGTTGTAGAGATATTCGCCGATGGTACAAGTCGAGGACGAGGTACATTGTTGATAATCTCCAGCTAAGACTGATGTAGGAAATAGGAAATAGGAAGTAGGAATTAGGAAGAGGGCGAGCAGGCGGCGCATAGCGATCAAACCTTCTTTTTAGGCTTGCTATAACTCTCATCATCCTCATCAGTGTTGAGCGCGGTGCGGAACTCGCGCATAGCCTGAGCAATGCCACGTGCCAACTCGGGGAACTTTTGGCCACCAAAGAGGACCATGAGGACGATGGCAATGATGAGGATCTCACTGAGTCCGATATTGCTAAACATACAAAAACCTCCTATCCTCTAATAGTAGAGAGATAGGAGGTAGATGTCAATAAAACTTGTTGACTATTCTTCGTCTTTGAGGGCTTTTTGAAGGTCTTTCGTCGCTTTTTTCATTTCGACCTTGGACTCACCCAGACTCCGACCCATTTTGGGGAGGAAGCGGGCTCCGAAAAGGACAACGAGGACGACCACGATGATAATGATCTCTGTAGTACCGATATTAGCAAACATACACTGCTCCCTTCTATTTATTTTTCTTTACTAGCTTTGCGGAATTCCTTGATTGATTCGCCGATTCCGCGCATCAACTCGGGGATTTTCTTCCCACCAAAGAGGACTATGATCAGAAGGGCAATGATCACGATCTCGGTGGTACCTATGTTCTGGAACATATGACCTCCTTTTGTAAGTAATAGTTAAGTTGTAGTCTTTTTGGGCTCGTCCGTCAAGGCCTTCTCGAGTTCTGCCTTGGCTTTTTTGAGTTCACGGCCACTCTGGCCGAGACCACGGGCTAACTCGGGGAGTTTTTTGCCACCAAAGAGGACGAGGAGGACGACGGCGATAATGATGATTTCGGTGGTCCCAAGATTTTTGAACATATTAGTTATACTTTACGGTTCAATAGTAGCGTGATCTCAAAGAGAAGTAAAGGGGGGAGGGAGAGGAGCGCGAGCGAGATAATATCGTTGGGGGGGAGGAAGGCCACGAAGATGAGGATGGCCGCATAGATGAATTTGCGAGACTTTTTGAGGCCCGCAATCTTGATGAGCTTGAGTTTGAGCAGGGCAGTCAAGACTATCGGGAGCTCAAAAATGAGGGCGAGGGAGATACCGGTCGCCAGGATTTGGGTAAAGAAATGAGAGACGTCCCAGAGGTTACCCACGGCAAAATCGAGGCTCGTTTGGGCGTAGAGATTGATAATGAGCTGAATGATCCAGCCGCCAAAAAAGAAGCCGACGACAAAAAGGATGACTGCCAGGGGGTAGAGGCGGACAATCAGGCGGTACTCGCGCTCAGCTAGGGCAGGACGGACAAAGGTGAGGAAATAGTAGCCCAAGAGGGGCAGGGCTGTCACGAGACCGATTAGCAGGCCCGTGTTGACGGCGAGATCGATGAACTGGTAGGGACTAGTAAGTACTAGATTGATATTTTCCATGCGAAATAGATGCATGACAAAGCCTAGGATCTGTTGGTAGTAGATAAAGCCGAGGATGCCACTCCCCAGGAATACGCACAGGACGATAAAGAGCTTGGACTGGATCTCTTTGAGGTAGGGGGTGTATTTGGCGATGGTAGCGTCTAAAGCACTCGGCTCTGCAATTTCTTTTTTTTCACTAGGCATGGGATAAGTGTAGCAGATATTCCTTGATAGAAATTTCTGAAAATTTATTTTATGGAATTACAGTAGCAGGGTATTGTTGGCAGTGGTCGACGCAATCAGGGGTAATCCATCTGTCCCAATGAGCAATATCACATACCTGGTATGTGATATTGCTTGATACTGGCGTGCGTAGCCTTCTTCTTAATTAGATTGACTATCGGGGTCCAGTATGATATACTACAGGACATATTGAAGGAGGTGAGATAATGAAAAAAATAACTATCACACTGTCACTCGTATTAATTACTATGGCAGTAGTTGCAGTTGTCCCTGCGTCTGCAGAGGCGAAGGGGTGTCGGAATAAGCAGATAACTACCCTTAACAAAGGTGGTCGAGTATTTACTGCCTGTTCTGTGGGAAAGTTAAATAATCCCGTATCTCACAAAACGTACCTGATAAACAAACTACAAGTCAGGCCATAAAGTAGAAAAAAGAGCGGGCAAATCGATGAAGTTTGCCCGCTCCTTTTGTTTAATAATGTAAACATTGCATATTATGGGTCTTTAAAATGATGATTTATGTACAACCGAGAACGACCGTTTAGGTGGAGAGATGCTCTCACTTTGTTCTTGAGTGCATGAATGGTCGCCGCTTGTTTTAGCGAGACTAGTCATGCGCAAGACTTAGGGGGAGAGCCTGGAGTCACCCCCACCGCCATTATTGCTACCATGACAGCGACGCCAGAGGAATTCTCTACTCCCACGCCAGTGTTAGATCATGAGGCATTGGCGACCAGATTTGCTCAAGAAAGAATAGATAGAGTAGCGCAAGCGGCGACACTAGTGCCCAATCGCCAAGAAGCGCTACAACTCGTACCCGAAGTATGTGGCAGGGGGGCAACGGGCATTTTTGTGCGACCAGTGGGCAAATCTGAGGCATCTCCATTGGGGAGCGGAGTTACGATAAGAAAAACTCGTTGGATTCAGCATGCGGATGTTCCCGAAAACGACCGAATCCTCTATACATACGGTATCACGACTGCTTGGCATGTGGCGAAATACTTGGTAGATCATATGGAGTACCATTTTAGCCATCCGTACTTAACCCTCCGGCCGTAAGGCCGAGAGATGAAGTTATCC
>CAZGNX010000020.1:0-14866 GCA_964527065.1 uncultured Pseudomonadales bacterium | reverse complement strand
TCGACAATTGCCACCACAGGGATCCCGCGCTGGGTCGACTCGCGCATGGCAGTAATTTCTCGGGTTGGATCCACGATAAAGACTACTTTGGGTAGTCCCTTAAGTGTCACCAATCCCCCATACATCCGCTCGAGACGGTCCATCTCTCTCTTTAGTAGAACCTGTTCTTTTTTGGTATATTTCTTGTATTCCCCTGCCTCAAACTTCTTTTTCATATCAATCAGCTTGTCTACCCGTGTCTTAATTTGTTCCCAGTTGGTGAATAACCCACCCACCCAGTGGGTGGTAATAAAGGCTACGCCAAGCCGCTCAGCTTCGCTTTTGATGGTCTCAGCAGCCTGCCCTTTAGTGCCTACGAGGAGGATTTCCGCGCCACCCGCTACCATCTCAACGAGATAATGACACGCGTCCGAGAGAGCTTGGCGAGTCTTAAACAGATCAAAGATTTGCACCCCATTCTTGACTGCATAGACATAGTCATCCATCCGCGGGTTGCGCCGCTTGACGGAGTGGCCAAAGTGCACCCCCGCCTCCAGCATGTCCTTAAGACTAGGTAATCCTTCAAACTCTTTGACTACTTTGGGAGCTTCTACTTTTGCCTCAACTACCTTGACAGGCTTACTCACAACTTTCTCTGCTTGCTTTGTCGTCTTCTTTTTCTCAACTAATTCCTGTTTCCTACTTCCTAATTCCTTTTTCGTTGCCTTGGCTTTCGCCATATAGATATCTCCTTGTACTTCTCTAGGGACACAACAATCAGGAGATTGTCTCTAGATGTAAATTTTGCTAACTAGAGAATTATAGCACAAGACCTGCCTGCCGGCGAGGCAGGTCTGCTGCATTCGCCATTAAGCTCGCGACAGTCACCGGACCGACCCCGCCGGGAACTGTGACTGCTACTGATGCTTTTTGATACACTTCGCTCGTCATGTCACCGACGACTTTGCCATCGACTTGGCTCATTCCTACATCAATAGCTATCAAACCATTGCTAACCATATCGGCTGTCACGAGTCCCGCTTTCCCAACACACGAGATCACGACTTCTGCCGCGCTTGTGAGCTCTGCCGGATGAGGCGTGTCGGCCTCAATTGCGCTCACGCTGTGCCCTAGTTCGCTCAGCGATAGGGTCAGCGGCCTCCCCACCGCTCCGCCTGCTCCCAGCACTGCGTAACGAGTCTTACCCTGAGCAATACGCTCCACAATCGACAAGACTGCCCGCACCGCCGCAGGCTTAACTCCCGAGACCTCCCATCGCAAGCCGTCCACATCTTTCTCTAGCGGTATGACCGCCAGCACCTGCTCTTGCTGTGCTCGGCTCATTCCTGGTATCGGCAACTGCACCATGACTCCAGTCACATCTTCCTTGCTCCCAATTTCTCTAATCCTAATTCCTAATTCCTGACTACTAATTCCCGCATCCACTTTGATTACCTCAAATTGGATGCCCACTCGATCCGCCGCCGCCTGCTTGAGGCGAGTATAGAGCGCGCTCGCTACCTCATCTCCCACCAAAATGCTCACGATCTTGGGTTGACGTTTCATCTGTGCAACCCTTCCCCGCACCAGCGCCCCTAGCTCCGCCGCAAATGCCTTCCCATCAAAAATCATATCTCCTCATTATACCTTGCGTGGCTCATCCCTTTGCAGCCGGGAGCGAAACATTTCCAAGCGAACTCGAAGAACAAAGTGGTGCTGTCCCAATTCTGGCGCATACTCCGCCAAGGAGGAAGCCAGATTGGCATACAGCACATAAAAGTGAACGTCTGGAATGTGAGCGAGCCTGCAAAGCGTGCTTTTCTGTGTTCCTCTTTTCGCACGACCAAAAGAGGAACCCGCTCCGTGCTGGCGGGACAGCACTAAAAATCAAAAATACTCTATAATCCCACCTATGAAATCCGCTCTACAAAAAATTGACCCAGCAATCTACGACTTAATTCAAGCCGAGGACCAGCGCCAGCACGAGCAACTCGAGATGATCCCCTCCGAAAACTTTGTCTCTGACGCCGTGCGTGAGGCGGTAGGCTCAGTCCTGATGAACAAATACAGCGAGGGCCGCCCCTTCAAGCGCTACTATCAGGGCAACCGCTACATCGACCAGATCGAGAGCTTGGTAGAGGCTCGCGCCCTCAAGCTCTTTGGCCTCGATCCCGCCGCGTGGCATGTCAACCTCCAGTGTCCCACCGGTAGCATCGCCAACTTTGCCGTCTATGCCGCTCTACTTGAGCAGGGTGATCGGATGCTTGGCATGTCGCTCTATGATGGCGGCCATTTGAGTCACGGCTGGCAACTGCCAGAGGGCAAAAAGATTTCGTTCACCTCCAAAATCTACGATTCTCACTTTTACAATGTCAACCCTCAGACCCAAGTGTTTGACTATTCTCAGATTCACGCGCGCGCGCAAGATGTCAAACCCAAGATCTTAATCAGCGGTGGTACCGCCTATCCGCGGCAGATCGATCATAAGCAAATGCGTGCAATCGCGGACTCAGTCGATGCCTACTACATGGCCGATATCGCCCACGAGGCAGGGCTTGTTGCCGCGGGAGTCAATGTCTCGCCCTTCCCCCACGCTCATGTAGTGACGATGACCACCCGCAAGACACTGCGCGGCCCAATTGGCGCTATGGTGTTTGTGAGGCAAGAATTTGCCGATGACCTCGATTTCAATATCTTCCCCGGACTACAAGGCGGACCCATGAACCACTCAATTGCCGGGATTGGTGTGGCGCTACACGAAGCGAGCCTCCCTGAGTTCAAAATCTATGCGCAACAGGTGGTCAAAAACGCCCAGGTACTCGCCGAGGAACTCATCAAAGCTGGCTTCGATGTGATCTCAGGTGGTACCGACAAGCACCTTGTGCTCATTGATCTGCGCTCCCGCGGATGGAGCGGTAAAGACGCCGCGATTGCACTCGAGAGTGTCGGCATCATCGCCAACAAAAATACGGTACCTGGTGAGACCGGCAAACCGTGGAACCCCTCAGGTCTGCGCCTGGGCACCCCCGCCCTCACCACCCGCGGAATGAAAGAAAACGATATGAAAAAGATTGCAGAGCAAATTGCTACCGTCTTACATTGACAATCGTCTTACCTTTTGCTACAGTAAGACGCATGCAAACCAACTACACCGCCACATTCTCCAGCAAAGGACAACTTACCTTTCCCAGTGCTCTTCGTGCAGATCTAGGGATCAAACCCGGACACAAAGCCACAATCTCCGTTAGTCACGGAAAAAGAAAAGCAATAACTATTACTCATCACAAAATTCCAAAACTTCTTGATGCTTACGGATATATCAAAACTAACATCCCCTACGTACCATTGGATCAAATTCGCGACCAAGTTTACTATGCTATTGGTGAATACAGAGACAAACAAATGAAAGATATCGAAAAGAAATTAGCCAAAAAGAAATGAAAGGTTACATTCTCGACAGTAACATCATCCTTCGCTACATTGTTAACGAAAACACTACTATCAACATCAAGGCTCGCGGATATTTTGAGGAAGCAAGTAATGACCAGCTTGTACTGATTATCGATAATATCGTCATCGCCGAAGTAATTTGGGTACTTAAGTCGTTTTACAAATCAACTAAAGATGATATTTATAATTCGATTAAAATTGTACTTACTCACAAAAATATAAAAATGACTAATAAGAACCTCATACTCGAATCTCTTGAGTTTTTTTACTCCCACAACCTCTCCTACATCGACTGCTATCTCCACTGCCTGGCAAAAAGCAAGAATATAGCACTCGCCACCTTTGATGCCCAACTTGCCAGGTCAGAATGATCTGAGTTGCCCCTCCAACTCAACCAAATTCTGAGGGATGACTCCGCGGGCATACAAAGTATACAAGTTCAACGCTTCCTCTGTCTCATCCCCTGGAGCATCTATCAAGTACGAGGCTTCGCTCCCATCACCTCGCTTCTCCTCTAATCTAACCCAATATTCGTCTCGGCTAACCTGGCGGCATAAACCTGTTATACCCTGGCCAAACAACACCTCCCACCTCGCCCCACTAATCGATGTATCCGTCAACAAATCTTGTGGCAATATTCCCCTCTTTATCAGTTTCGCCACTTCTTTTGGCTCTGCCAACAACTGCACAAGCCCACCCGACAAACCTATCTCTAGTGTGCTAACTGCCGTTGCAATCGGTATTTCTTTTATTGGCTTGATTGCATCCTGCAATCTAGTCGCTCCGTTCACATTATGCATGGTTAGACTGGCACAATCTTTGTCCTGCATGATTGGCGCAAGGTAGGTCTTCACATCTCTAGCGAGGGCTTCAAGTGCAGTCATCCCCTCCTCAGGCTTTTTCAAAACGGTGTCACCAGCGACCAAAAGGGCATCACCATTTGCTACTCGCTTCTTCCAAAGCGTGCCAGATAGGGCTTGCCTATCTTTCACAACCTTTTTGATCCTAGGGTCACGCAACTGCGTTTGCAACTTGCCCACAATCATGGCGCGTGGCTCTACCAGCTCAGGTTCCTCTATCCCCGGTGGACACTGTATCCAAATCAAAGATGTCGTCCAGCTAAGCACTACAAACGCCTGCTCAGCTGACTTTGCCTTATGCTCGGCGCTTGTCAAAAACAAGATGTCTCTAGGACCACTTCGTCTCTCAACTTTATTTGTAACCATTAAAAGTGCATTTTATACACATCCACGCTACACTGTCAACCCATAGTAATCTCTCGCCCCACCAACTCAACTAGCGCACTTACCCCCCCTGCCGTATGCGCAAAGTCCAAGGCATCAGTATCCACCACCAACACATTGTATTCATCAGTTACTCCCTCCAGCCACTCTCTATTCACCCGCTTCATCATGAGGAAATATTCGGGTTCGACAGTCTCAAATTCCCGCTTAGAGTCCATCGCGCGCTGGATCAATCCCTCATCACTCACTTGCAGATACAGTAGTACATCCGGTGCCGGTGCCTTACTCCAATCCAAACTATGGTAATACTTGGTGTACTCATCAAAATGCTCTTTACTCATTCGACCAAGTCTATAGTTAGTCGCCGCATAACAAAAATCCATCTCTGGTGATACGTCTTGAATAAATACTCCGCTAGGTGTCCCATCCCGCACCTGCTCCCATTTGCGCTGGATAAACCACTTCTGGCTATCAAAAAAATTTTTGGCCGGATCGCTGTAACTCCCCTTCAGATGCGGATTATTCTCCCAATCTTCGCAACTCTCAGTCACGCTCAAGCCTCGCTGCCTCATGCCCTCCGCAATCACTTGCACGGCCGTCGTCTTACCCACTCGCATACTGTCCGCCGCCACCTCGATCCGCACCACCTTACCTTTTTTTCTCGTGCGCAGATAGGGATAGTCTATGTTCATAGCCTAAGTATAGCTCTATCTTGGTAGTGGCATACTGGAGATCATTACATGGCTCAGAACACAGTGAATCAAAAAGTACTAAATCTGGTCAAAAATTACGGCTCATTCGTCAAACAAAAGATTCCTGTTGACCAGATTATCTTATTCGATTCACAAGCCAAAGGCACAACTCACGAGTGGAGTGATATAGATGTCTGCGTTATCTCGCCAGTTTTTGGTAAAAATTTATTCGAAGAAAAACTGCAACTAGACCGCTACACGGATGACTTTAGCACCAAAATCGAGCCCACTCCCATGCACCCAGATATGCTCAAAAGCAAATACAACACCCTCGCCAGTGAGATCCGCAAGTACGGCATCGAAATCAAGATTTAGTTCGCCAGATTACCCACAATGTCACGCCCAGAAATACAAACCCCAGATACTCTAGTAATTAAGGGCCGACTACATCAGGGGAGACTCCTCAACAGGTTGCACCCCGTTCTCTGCATACGGTCCAAAGCTCCGGGTCTCAATGTTTAGTGTGTAGTACTATTAAACTATGCAAGCTCTCCTCATCCGCCTCCAAATCCTCGTGATCGTCCTCCTCGTCTTTAGCCCTCTTATCTATCTCGGATACAAAAAGATCTCTCCACAAATCGATCTCTATCATTTTGACACCGCGAACAAAAAACAAAATTACTCAGTTTCTACCCTCCACACTCAGGGTACTCAAATCCTCAATGAGCAAAACACTCCCATCCGTCTCCGTGGTATCAACCTCATTAGCACCAACTGGGGTGATAAATATAAGAATTGGAATCCCCAGGCGATTAAATATGCCAAAGAAAACTGGCGCATCAATGTCATTCGCACCCGCATCTACGAACACGAGTTTGCCGAAAATCCGGCCAAATTTTTCCTCTCTCTCGAAGAGCAAATTTTAAAGCCTGCGAGGGAAAATAATCTCTATATTATCCTTCATCCTTGGTTTGGTGAAAATGACTCGCTCCCCGGATCAGGTGGGATCAAAATGTGGCTTGCTATAGCAAAAAGGTACAGAAACGATCCCCACATCATCTACGATCTCCTAGCCGAACCTCGCGACACCACCTTCGAATCTGTCTACAATACATACACCTCTCTCATCCCTCTAGTTCGCACTATCTCGCCTAACTCCCTGATCATGGTCACTGGCCTCGACTGGGGACGCGATATCAATGCCTATTTAGATTCACCCCTCCCCTACGACAATCTCATCTACCGCACCAATCCCTACAACAAAACTGCCGAGTATCCCGGCCTGTTTGGCAAAATTGCTCTCAATTACCCTGTCTTCTTTGGTGAGTTTGGAACAGAAGACAAACTCAGCATGTCTCTCAAAGATGTACAAAATATTATAGCCTATGCCGACAAACTCAACATCGGTTGGACTGCTTGGCACTTTACTAGCACCGGCTGTCCCTGTCTCCTCTCTAACGAGCTCGACTTCACTCCCACACCTGCAGGTGAATTAGTGCAAGCCAATCTCGCTGGCATCACTTGGCCATTTACTCTCCCCACATTTGATGATGACCCTAATAAGCTTTATGTCTACTCCGACTTCCTCGAGTCCGGCTTTTCGGATTACTCCTGGGGGTTAAATAATCAACTAGGTGTAAAAGTTGCTACCAACTTCCACCCTGGCTCCGGCATTTACTTTAGTACCTCCCGCCGTCTCGACCTCAAAGATTTTAAGTCATTCAACATTACTCTCCAAACCCAAGATCCCAACAACTTTACCATTCGTTTCAAATCTTGGGATAATCACTTATCGGATAGTTTCCCCCTCACGAATAATGATAACTCGATATCAATATCCCAAATCAACCTCGACTCCATCTCTGGTATTTTGATCGAAGCAAGCGGAACGATTCCCGACCCCACACCTCTCACCCTCGACAACCTTTATTTTGCACAATGATATACTAAAGACATGCAAATACACCCATTCACACAATACCAAACAAAAATCGACTCTCTCGCGCAAAGTCACGGGATTAGCTATCTTGCACTCTTTGGTTCTTACGCTAGAGGAGATCATAATCAAAATAGCGATATTGATCTCGCTGTCCAATTCAACAAAAGAGTTGGCCTATTTGACCACGCCGCCTCTCAACGCTCACTCGAGCACCTACTCAACAGACCAGTCGATCTCGTTTCTCTCAATAGTCTAGACCCACAACTCAAACCCAATATTATGAAAGATCTCATTGTCGTCTATGACCAAAGATCCAACAACCTATCTTAACCACATCTTGCAAAGCATCTCTCGCATCAAAGAAACGACGAAAAGCGTTTCTGAAGAAAGGTTTGCCGACGACTACCAAATTCACGATATCGTGATTCGTGAACTCGAGGTAATCGGTGAAGCTTGTCGCAATTTAGCAAAAGAGTTCCAAAACACCCACCCAGAGATTCCTTGGGCTCTCATTATCTCCTCGCGCAATCTACTCATTCACGAATACTGGGGAGTCGATCTCGCCGAGGTCTGGCATACTGCTCAAGTCGATCTCCCCGTACTCCAAAAATCGATCCAAGCAATCCTCGAACAAAACTCCTGATTTAGCCCCATAGTCTTGACAAATAACCTATAGCGTGTTACCATTCGCGAGCTTTAACAGGCTCATTAGTTACACACATTCTTTCTCACCTGTTTGTTAAAGCCAGAGTTAAGGGGGCGGCCTGTTAAAGTGATTTTTTCACTTACGCCCCTTTTACTCTGATCCAAAAGATCAGACTTGTATTCGTGTCGCCGCGACACTGCGTCACTGTGTGACACTACGATACAAGGCACTTTAACAAGCAAATACGGAGTCAACTAGCAATAGTTGGCTATAATTTATGGGAAAAATGTTTTTGTAATCATGGATTTCTCCAAAGCAAGGAGATCTCCGCAACTAGTGGATGAGCTATATCGTCCCCTACTTGTGGAGATTTCCCCAGCCACAAAAAATCAAAAAGGAGAAATATCATGTCAGAATCAACCCCCAACCCCACCGACGTAGCACAAAACAAGGCAATCACTCGCCTGTCCTGGATGCTTGGATTTCTTATCCTCGTCATCTTGTGCCTGATCGGACTCATCTTGACCGGACCCATCCAGAACCCCATCCAGACCCAACCTCTCTGGAACGTCCCCGTCACGATGACTGCCACCCCAACCGCTGAAGCAGCCAACACCGAAATTGCGCCCACAATCGCATTTACGGAAGCTCCTCCCAGCACCAGCACGCTCGCCCCCGTTTTCACCGCCACGCCGACCAGCACGCCCATCGTCGTCACGATCAACAACCGCGCTCTGCTCATCGGTGGACGACTCGACCAGGACGGTGTGTACTGCATGTACTCTGCAGAAATTGCTACCAGCCTCCTTGAGGACGGAACAGCATTGCAGCAGTATCACGAGCAGCTCACCGAAGATGGTTTTGACAACTCATGCAATCTCGACGCAAAACTCGAAGATTTGAATGACGGAGTCAAAATTGTCGTGACTGATGGTCGCGCATACTTCATGCCCGAAGACGGCGATGTCCCCCACAGTTCCATCTCATGGATTCAATATGACCCCAACAAGGGCATCTTGATCTGTCATGATGATAGCGGAACTGCTGGAAGCTGGGATGGCGCTTGCAAGGGCAAGAAGGTCTGGGTCACCGAATGGATTTCATATGATGATTTGCTGACTTCAAGCAAGTTTCAACCTTGGGCAGAACCATTCGCTCAAATTGAACACTTGTTCGACGGCAAAATCTTCAATGGAAAAATTGAAATCCTGGAGGTGCACAACTAGACAAAAAACAAAAGCAGATCCCCGGGGATCAACTTGGCATTGCGCTATGTTGATCCCCACCAGGATCCCCATACCGTATTTGCTTTTGTTTTCAAGCTTATAATTAACTTTATAACTTTGAAAACAAATCAATATATTTCTAATGTATCGATGATTCGAATCATCGATACAAACCCACTACTATAATTCGAACTACGGTAGTAACGAAAAGATGTTAAAGATAATCGGTAAAATCTTCCAACTCGTTCTTTTACCCCTGATTCTTGCAGGGGTATTTTTTGTGTGGTCTCTGCCCCGTATTACCACCGACTACAACTTTAATACCGACGAGCTGATCTATCTCTCTCGCAGTAGCTACTGGACCGCCTTCAAATCTGGTGATTTTCATAGCAAAATCTGGTCAGAGTGGGGTGGCTACGACCAACCCCAACTCACCAACTACATCTATGCGGCAGTACCTGGTGACCGCTCTCTTATCGACCCCAAAAACTCTCCTTGCCCAGACCCCACAAGCTCCAGCTTCTACAGAACCTGGGACTGTCTAGCTGGCCCACCTCTCAACACCTGGCCTCCTAGTCTCGCCCCCCTCAAAAATATGGTGGTCAGTGCCCGCACGCTCGCGCTTGGTATCTCCTCGCTCGTCATCGCCACCACCTATTACCTCGGCCTCATCGTCGCTGGACCCTTTGCAGGCATTCTTGCCACCATCTACCTCGGCTATTTCTCATTCTTCAAGAGTCTCTCCACCATGGCCATGATGGATCAGATCCTGCTGGTTTTCCTCAACCTCCAGTTTATCCTGGCACTGCTCATCACTCGCAACCAAAAATCCTCGGTGCTATATACGATGCTTCTTGGTCTTGTGACAGGTCTAGCCTTTGCTACCAAATTCTCCTCCGCCATCCCCACAGCGATCATTTATATATTTCTCGCTCTCAGCTCTATTCGTAACCAGCAAATCAAATGTGTACACCTATGCATTTCTGCGATACTAGGGTTCGCCATCTTCCTCACTCTCCACCCCAATCTTTGGAGCAATCCAGTTGCGGGATTCGCCAAGATGCTCACATGGCGAGCCACCCAACTCGCTAACCAAAATCCAGAGAATACTCTCCCGACGCTTGCAAGCCGCGTGATTTACACATTCCAAGAGGTCGCCACTTCTCCCGCACTTCTCCCCTTCGTTGTTATGTCCATCGTCCTTCTCTTGCTAACTCATCAATCCTTCGTCACAATTAGTCTTCTCAACCTTGTCCTTTTTGTCCTCATCCTCCCTACTAGCTGGAATCGCTACCTCCTCCCCATCATGCCCACGCTCGCGGTCTATCTCGGTAGCATCCCTGGCTTGCTATATGCGATCAGCCGCAAAATGCTCAAGTATATTCAAGCAAACTTTATCCTTCTCAAGCCCCTTATCACTGGTGCCCTCACTGGGCTCGCCATCATCGGACTCTTCCTCCTGCTCCCCATTACCAACTATCTCTCCTTTGTGATACTAGCCATTACACTCTTGCTCATATTGCAAGGTTTCCTAGTCACTCGCTCGATGTTATACAGTTTCAGTCGTCGTGTACCCGGAGTAATTTCTAGTCGGGCACCAAATCACGGTTTCTCCCTCATCGTCCCAGCTCGGGATGAATCGGCCGTGATTGGTAGCACTATCCATACGCTCTCCAGTCTCAACTATCCTCAGGATTTGTACGAAGTTTTGGTCATGATCCGCGCCGACGACTATGCCACTATTTCTGCAGCCAACGCCGCCATTGCCAAAACTAAAACAAACAATATCCGTATCATCGCAATCGACGGTGACGCCCACAGCAAATCCTACTCCCTCAACATCGGAGTCAAGCTAGCCAGGTTAGAGATCATTGGTATTTTTGACGCCGAAGATGAGCCACACCTTAATATTCTTACAAAAGTGAATGACTATATGCTCGCCCATCCCCGAGTCGGCGCCGTGCAGGCTCCTGTCCATTTAACCAATCTCAACAGTTCTTGGTTTAGCAGTTTGAGCGCCGTAGAGTACTACTATTGGTTTGCCTCCGTCCTCCCCTATCTCGCCAACAAGGGGATCGTCCCCTTGGGTGGCAACACTATCTTTACCAAAAAGGAGATTTATCAAAAGTTGGGATATTATGATGAGGCGTGTCTCACCGAGGATGCCGATCTAGGCATCCGCCTCGCATCTGGGAATATTCCTGTTGGGATCATCGCCGATGCAAGGCTCGCAACGCATGAAGAAACCCCAGAGGCAGAGATAGATGTCATTCGCCAGCGCTCTCGCTGGGATCAGGGTTACTTGCAGGTACTAGGCAAATCACTTTGGCTGACTTTGTCTCCCAAACAAAAAATGTTTGCGCTCTACACCCTCACCCAACCCATCTTTCGTCACTTTAGCTTTCTCAACATGATCTTTGCACCCCTACTTGCCTTGCTAGGTACCGTTCCTCTCTACCTTGCCCTGCTCTCCTTCATCCCCTCTTACTTCCTTATCCTCCAGCTCGGGCTTTACCTCCTCGGACTAGCCGAACTATCTGGTCTCCATCAGGTCAAAGTTAGTCTATGGCGCTACATCACCACGCTCCTCGCCTTTGTCCCCTATCAGGCTCTCCTCACCCTTGCCACCCTCCGCGCACTGGGTAAAATATTGGTTGGCAACTACAGCTGGGACAAAACCAACCATATCGGCGCCCACCGCCCAAGCCTTGTTATACTAGAGGGATGAAAAAGTCTTGGCTCCCAATCTTCATTTTTCTCCTTGCTTCAGCTGTGGCTCTCTATAACATAGGTAACTTCCCCAAGATGATCGGGGACGAGGGCATCTACGTCTCCCAGGCCTACTGGCTCGCTCATTTTGGGCGCCTTGGCCCCTATACCTATTGGTACGACCACTTTCCCCTCGGTTGGGCACAAATCGGCGCTTGGCAGTGGATCGTGGGTGTAACTAGATTCTTTGGTTCGACAGTGCTCTCTGCTCGCATTCTCATGGGACTCGTTCTTGGTGGCACAACTACCCTCCTCTATCTCCTCACCCGCAAACTCACTAACTCCAAATCAATGTCTCTATTGTCCGCATGTATCTTTATCACGAGCGCCCTCACTCTCACTTTTGGTCGCATGGTCTTACTCGACAATCTTGCCATTTTTTGGTTTTTACTCAGCCTACTCATTCTCATTGCCAGACCCACCAATATCAAAAACCTTGTGCTCTCCAGTCTCGCACTAGCCATCAGCATTCTGACCAAAGAATCATTACTATTCTTCCTACCTCCCTACCTTCACCTGACATATCATCTCAATCGAGATAATATTCATCGCCAATACGCCATCCTCGTCAACTACACCACTATCTTTTTCCTCCTCAGCTTCTTCCCCTTGCTCGCAACACTAAAAAACGAACTTCTCCCCCGCCCTGACCAAGTCTCTCTCTGGGAAACTATTGTATTTCAAGCCACCCGCGGTTCTGGTATTCCATTTTGGGATCCCGAGTCTCACCTTCGCCTCATGCTTAACACTTGGATTAAAATTGATCCCTTATTGCTCATTCTCGGAATTGGCGCAACTATCTTCTCGATTCTACTCCCGCTCCCAAAAGTCCAAAAAACCATCTCGTTATTCAGTATCTTCTTCCTAGTTTTTCTGCTGCGTGGCGGGCAGATCTACGAATTTTATCTTATTCCCCTCATTCCTTTTCTTGTTCTCAACTTAACCTTTGTCCTTCATTATTTCCAAAAACTCACCAAGTCACATGTTCTAACAATTATCGCGATGGCGTCGATATTCATTTACTTACTGATGGGTAATCTCTATCCCTTCTACTCAACTGCAACTAGCTCCCAAACCCAAAGTATTGATGTTCTCAAGTCACTGCCTTCCGGCAGTACAATTGTGGCGAACAACTATGCTTACCTTGATATTTACCTCCAAGATAAAAATCAAATCCAGTGGTACCAAAAAGTCGAATCAGATCCGTCAGTTCGACAATCAATGGGACAAATTACTCATATCCTCACCGATTTTCAATTTGATAATGAACTCACTGGCCACCAGCTCCCCTACCTAGAGTCCCTACTCAAAAGCCAAAAACCCAGCCAAAAATTTGGCATTCTCCCTGCCCCTGGCCAAAACATCAAACCCTACACCAACGAATTTTTGAGTCTCTACACCTTACGAGTCAGTAACAATCAAGTGCAATCCATCCTCACCCTCCCTATTATCGACTCCAACACGCTTGCGAGTTTAACTACCAATCCACCCTATGCTATCCTCATTACTCAGGACAACTTCACAAGTTCGAGCGATTTGCAAATCAAAATCAAAATTATCAAATCAACACTTCCCGCCACCGCAATTCTTGTTTCTCAGGACAGCGAAGGTAGCAATACTATCCCTTGGATCAACACCAATGCGCGTAGCTTCTTCAAGTCCGCAAGCGAAGCCATGGATGCCACCAGTCGCAAAGTTGTCGCACTCAAATCACTCGGTTTTACCGGTGTACTCACCGCCACCAGCCAAGATCAGGACGGTTACCTCCAAACCATCATCGACTCCACCACAACATCACTAACGCCATATATTCTATATATAGATAGTATCCCAACTTTTCCTACCAATCTCGTCGTCACCAATAATATCGATCTTGAAGCCATAAAAAAAGCCGGCTATCCCGGCAATCTTTTTTTCATTACAAAGTAACTTCGCACGCATTGTGCTCACCCAAAAACTTCGAGCCTCACTACCATGATTCGAATCATAGTAGTGCCTCCTCATCTTATTCAGATTGCAGGTATTCAGCCTACAAGGCCAGGCCTTGAAGGACAAGTATCTACAATTGATTTCGCCTATTCAAAATGCTTTAATCAAATCATGGCGAAACAAAAAGGCTCTATTCTTACCAAACCAGATTATGATGAGATCCGTCGAGTGGTGAGAGAAGAAGTTGTGGAGTTGACCTCCAATCTTCCAACCAAAAAAGAATATTTTGAGACTTCAGATGTGATAATCAAAGAACTCAAAGCTATCCGCGAGGATTTTGCAGCGCACAAATCCATGCACGAAGATTTAGACAAGGATGTTCCAGATCTACAGCACAAGGTCAAACATCTCTACAAAATCTTCGAAGTCGAAGAACCTGTAGATGTTACTCCATCATTTTAATTTTAAAGAACTTGCCTCGCCTTACAGCGGACTGCTCTGCTCTCGGATTTTGCACGCATTGTGCGCACCCGAAACCTTCGAGCCTCACTACCATGATTCGAATCGTAGTAGTGTCCTGTCTTACTACTTGCCCGCCGAAGCCTTTCGGCGAAGGAGGGTTGCTAGTAGCAGGTAACCAACCTACAGGGTCAGACCCTGAAGGTAGCTTATCCACCACCTACTTCCTTATTACGTACTATAGGTTATCGCATCGTGTCAAGCTATACTATGGGGTTATTTGACTCTTCCCTCTTTTGTGCTACACTATCCTAACTAAAGTCCCCTGCAACAATCGAAAGATTCTTTGCAGGGCTTTTTTATGCTATGCTCATTTCATGAGCAAAACTATGCGTACAATAATCTTGATCGACGGCAGTAACTTCTTTTTCAAGCTCCGTGATCTCAAGATCAAAAATCTCCTCAACTTCGACTTTGGCAAATTTGCGAGTTTTCTCGCCGGCGATAATCCCATCGTTCAGGCCACCTACTAT
>CAZGNX010000019.1:0-15395 GCA_964527065.1 uncultured Pseudomonadales bacterium | reverse complement strand
GGCGGTATCGCAAAAGGTAGACTTAGGGAAGATTCTGATGCAGATGTTTTGATAGTCGTGAAAGATGATGACGCCGCTGTACTGGGGTTATGTTTAAACGAACTTCTCATATCTGATGATTTACCCGCCGATCGACTTTCGAAGCTGTGTAATGGGGAGATCGAGACACTTAAATTGTCTTCCAGAGCTGTTAATGGAGTTCCTATTAACATTAGTGTAATGAAACATTCTTCTTACAATATGATCTTTACCCCAAGCACTCATCACTTTGTAGAGGAACCGATAGTTTCGGTTAAACCTTATTATGTAACTGATTTTAGGGGTGTAGATAAACGAATTGCCAAAATGCGTACTAAACATGTAAATGGCGAAGCAGTGACTGAGAGGCAGTCCCCTGCGACTCAGTTTATCGAAGGAGTAGCAATACTGGGAGTTAAGCAAAGAATGTTGCTACTACAAGAAAACTTACACGATGGGCTGTCATTGGGAAATCCAACAAGAAAACTTATGCGTGGTGTGACACGAGCGATTTGTTACTGGAATAACTTGTATGAAAAAGACGAATCGGGGAATATTACAGGTATCAAGAGAAGTGCCTATTTTGAACAGTATTTTTTTAGATTGCTAAGGGATCCTGTCAGCATGCTGTCTCCTCGAAAGTTTAAGCAATTACACAATCTTTTTTTTAACGAACTAAGGCGTATTGATCTGATAGCTAAAATGAAAAAAGGTAAATAGACATGATAAAATCCAGACATGAGCTTATCTGTCGGCATAGTCGGTTTACCAAATGTCGGCAAGAGCACGTTGTTTAACGCGCTGCTCTCTAAGCAGCAGGCGTTTGCGGCCAACTATCCCTTTGCCACCATTGAGCCCAATGTAGGGATCGTGCCTGTGCCGGACGAACGGCTCGCCCAGCTGGCGACAATTGTAAATACTACGAAACTCGTGCCGGCAACCGTCACGTTCCTCGATATTGCAGGACTCGTAAAGGGTGCCTCTACTGGGGAGGGACTTGGTAACAAGTTTCTCTCTCATATCCGTGAGGCGAGTGTGATCCTGCATGTGGTGCGCGCGTTTGCCGATAGCAATGTGATACAGACGGGGAGCGGGGACAGTGTAGAGGATTACCTGACGATTGAGACGGAGCTGCAACTAGCGGACCTGGCCACGCTGGAGAAGCAAAAGCAACCCCACGGCAAAGTCGAGAAAGCAGACGCGATCAGATGGAGCGCTATACTCAAACTCAGGAGTGCGCTAGGCAAGGGCGTGTCGGCACGTAGCGTGGATCTCTTGCCAGAGGAAATAGAAGCGGCAGGGGAGTTGTGGCTACTAACGGCAAAGCCGCAGATGTTCTGTCTGAACACAGATGATCCTTCGGCAAGCTCAGGACCTGGCGGAGCGAACTACGGGACACTGATGGCAGATTTTGTGGAGAGACTGCGGGGGAAGGGGATAGAGGTACAGGAGAGTGAGTGCGTAGCGATCTGCGCCAAAGTGGAGGAAGAGCTCGCGGGATTTGACCAGAGTGAGCGGGTGGAATATCTGCGCTCTGCAGGAGTCGAGCGGACGGGACTAGAGAGTCTCATCGCGGCCTCTTATAAACGTCTGGGGCTCATGTCATTCCTCACGGCCGGGGAGCTCGAGGTGCGGGCGTGGACGATACCTGTGGGTACGGTTGCCCCTGAGGCAGCGGGCGTGATACACAATGACTTTGTCAAACATTTCATAGCGGCCAAGGTCTGCCTTTACGAAGATTTTGTAGCACTGGGTGGATGGAAGGGAGCAGCTGAAAAAGGTAAAGTGCGGACTGAAGGTAAGGGCTATGTGATGCAAGAAGGGGATGTAGTGGAATTTATGATTGGGAAATAATCCTTCAAGGTCTGACCACGTAGGTTTGATAGAGGCCTACAATTCATCATTGCACGTCTGACGACGTCTTGCTATAATCTCCCCCATGAATACATATGAACTCACGGTGGTGATCCCAGACCCAGCTACGTCCAAAGACTCCGCAGGGGCAGGAGTCAAAGAGCGCATCATTAAGTTGATTACCGATTTTGCCAAAAAAACCAAAGGCGAGGTAAATAAACATGAGAGTTGGGGGGTCAAGACTCTTGCTTATCCTATCCGCAAATTGGCGAGCGCGCAGTACGAACATTTTGTTGTCTCGCTTGAGCCTGCTCAGCAGATAGTACTAGATAAAACACTCAGGATGGATGAGAGTATACTGAGATATATGTTTGTGAGGGTATAAACTTAATTTACAATCTCCAATTTAAAATTTACAAGTAAGGATAGGGGGAAGATGATATGTCGTCAAGATCACTAAACAAAGTCATGCTCATTGGTAACCTGACCCGCGACGTGGAAGTGCGCTACACGCCTTCGGGGACGGCAGTTGCTACTTTTGGACTAGCCACAAACCGCAGTTGGTCCTCAGGTGAAGGCGGGGAGCGTCAAGAAGAGACCCAGTTCCACCGGATTGTGGCATGGAGTAAGCTAGCCGAGATCTGTGGACAACTACTCTTTAAAGGGCGCAAGATCTTTATCGAGGGACGCTTGCAGACCCGCAAGTTTACTGGTCAAGACGGCCAGCAAAGGGAGATCACCGAGATTGTGGCGGAGAATATGATGATCCTCGATACCCGCACACGCGACGGAGCTACTATGGGGGGTGGACAAGGAGAAGAAGACCCATCCATCGCCGAGGCAGGCTTTGTTGGGGTTGCTGAGCCGACTACTACTGAGGAATCTACTCCTGTAGCAGAGGAAAGCGTAGAGACTAAAGAAGCCAAGCCCAAGAAAGCTAGTAAAAAAGCCGAAAAAACGGCCGAGCCAGTTGACGACAGTGTGAATGTAGAAGATATACCGTTTTAATAATCAATAATCAAATTACAATAATCAAAGAAAGGTAATATGCAACAGAGAAAACCAAGACCAGAAAAACCAATCATGAGTAAAGGGGATGCCCCTATAACATTCGATTACAAAGATGCTCAGACACTCTTGCGTTTTGTGACGGAGCGCGGCAAGATCCTACCCCGAGCCCGTACAGGACTCGATGCCAAGGGACAGCGAGCGCTCAAGATCGCAGTCAAACGTGCAAGGATCTTGGCTCTCATGCCGTTTGCGGCGTAATTTTTTGCTAGTCATATTTTCTGTATACTGATAAGATACTCCCTATGGTGAAAAAATCGCTAAAGATTTTGCGCAATGTCTTTTTGTCTCTTGGAGTTGCTGTTTTGGTTTTTGCTGGGGGGTACGAAACGGCAAAGGTCCGTCTGGGACAAGGCGGCAGTCCAATCGTTAAACAATTTGTTGGCAATCCAGGGGAGGGCGCGGTCACGGCCGCCGACTTTTCCAAGTTTTGGGAAGTATGGAAGAGGCTGGAGACAAGTTACGTTGACCCGTCCAAGCTCGACTATGCCCAGATGACATGGGGATCTATGCAAGGATTAGCACAGTCGCTAGGCGACCCCTACACCCAGTACCTACCACCCAAAGAGAACAAGCAAGCCAACGAGGATCTGAATGGGGCATTTTTTGGGGTGGGGATAGAGCTTGGGTATCGTGACGGAACGCTCGCGGTTGTGGCACCCATAACTGGCTCGCCTGCAGAAGCCGCTGGGGTCAAGGCAGGTGATCTGATTCTGCATATCAAAGATGACAAAAAGCAAGTCGATCTGGACACGCGGGGGATGAGCCTACCCACTGCAGTAACCCATATCAGGGGAGAGAAGGGGTCACCGGTCGTCCTAACCTTGTTTCGGGATGGTGTAGAGAAATCGTTTGAGCAAACAATTGTGCGCGCAGAGATTATCGTACCTTCGGTGGAGCTTGCCTTTGTTGAGCGGGACGGTAAAAAAATCGCAAATCTTGAACTCCATAAATTTGGTGGACGCACTGACAAAGAATGGACAAGCAAGGTGACAGAGATTGTGGCGGCGCGACCGGCTGGAATAGTCCTTGATTTGCGTAATAACCCTGGTGGATATCTGGACGGGGCAGTATTTGTGACTAGCGAATTTTTGACTAGTGGAGTGGTGGTCAAGCAAGAGGGTAGAGATCAGAGCGAAACCTACAGCGTGGATCGCCGCGGGAGTCTGACCTCTATCCCGTTGGTAGTACTCGTGAACAAAGGCTCGGCCTCGGCCTCAGAGATTACAGCCGGCGCGCTCCAAGATAATAAACGGGCCCTAGTTGTGGGTGAGCAATCGTTTGGTAAGGGGACAGTGCAGGAGGTACAGGATCTCTCCGATGGCTCTAGTCTCCACGTGACGGTTGCCAAGTGGATACTACCCTCAGGTAGATGGATTGGAGAGGAGGGTATTACTCCTGACGAGAAAATTGAAGATAACCTAGAGACGAATGATGTGGATGAACAACTGGAGAAGGCCCTGGAAGTAGTGCTTCAATAATTGAGTTTCCATTCGTTTGCTCGTTCTGGTACAGCGTACCATCACGCGAAAAAACGGTCATATTTTTCTGGTGCAAAATTGACCTCTAACTCCCCCGCCTCTCGCGAGAAGCGGGGTGCGTAATGTTTTTCGGCTGTGAGATACGCCTCCACCTATTACTCGCAATTGTAGATTCGCTAGGAAATACTTCGCTCCCGCTGCGAAGGGCCAGGGGACTCGGAGGACGAATTGAAATTATTCGAGGATTTTTGGTAGGATAGGGGACATGCAAGTGCAGAAGTTATCACAGTTTTGGATGGGACTCCTGATGGGGATGTTCGCCATGATTGTGTTTTTGGGAGGGGCGGCGGCGGAGAAAGTGTGGGGACTACCAATCTTGAATAGCCTGACCAGAACTGAGGGTGTAGGAGAGAGGTTAACTCAAAAAATCCTCACAGAAGAAAGTGTTGTGACAGAAGTGGCAGAGCGGGTCTCCCCCGCGGTGGTGACAGTCTCCTACAAGCGACAGACACCTGTGATGCAGCAGTACTTCCTCGACCCATTTGGGATGTTTAGAGGTCAGCGGCCTAGTGGGGAGATAGAGACTGATCAGGTAGATATTGGGAGCGGGTTTGTTGTCGAAACATCAGGGTTAGTTGTGACCAATAAACACGTGGTGAGTGGCGGCAGTCCGAGTGACTATACGGTCATATTAAAAGACGAGAGCGAACATCAGGTCGAGAAAATTTGGCGGGATCCAGTAAACGATTTGGCTATTCTCAAGGTAGCGGGGAGCGGATTTAGGGCGGCAGAGTTGGGAGACTCAGACACGATCAAAGTAGGCAATTTTGTGATAGCCATTGGGACGGCGCTAGGAGAGTTTCGCCATACAGTCACGACTGGTGTCGTGTCTGGACTGGGGCGTGGGATTACGGCTGGAGATGGATTCTCTATGGCAGAAAAGCTAGATAACGTGATTCAAACGGACGCGGCGATCAACCCAGGTAACTCAGGGGGGCCACTACTTAACTCGGCTGGACAAGTGATAGGAGTCAATGTAGCTGTGTCTGCAAGTGCCAATAATATTGGCTTTGCTTTGCCAATCAACGTTGTGAAGGCGTCTTTAGAGACTTTTAACTCCACCGGTCAGTTTGACCGACCGTTCTTTGGGGTGCGCTACCAGATGATTACCAAAGAGCAAGGAATACTCAACAATGTACCGGCGGGGGCGTATGTAGTTGAAGTGGTTGAGGAATCATCTGCAGCCAACGCTGGAGTAGAGAAGGGAGATATTATAACTAAATTTGACGGTCAGAGCTTGGCTGAGGCAGAGAATGGACTTGTGGGGTTGCTTTCGAAAAAGAAAATTGGAGACAAGGTAGAGGTGGAGGTGTACCGGGAGCAAGAGACGCAGAAGATAATGGTTGAGCTGAAAGGGGAGCGTTAAGCTCAGTCTTTGTTGATTGCTTGGTTGAGGGAAAAGAGAAGTTCAGTCAGGTTACCTTCGAGGATACTCTCTAGATTATGCCAGGAGAGGTCGACGCGGTGGTCGGTGACGCGGTTCTGGGGATAGTTGTAGGTGCGAATCTTCTCGGCACGTGATCCGCGGCCTACGGCAGAGCGGCGCGTAGCCTCGAGTTTGGACGTGCGCTCTTCCTCTTGTAGCTCCCAGAGCTTACTCCGCAAGAAATCCAGACAGATCTCGCGGTTACGCTGTTGATATCGCTCCTGCGAGGAGACGGTGGTTATACCTGTAGGCTTGTGGATAAGGCGCACCGCAGTACTTACTTTGTTCACATTCTGGCCGCCGTGGCCACCGGCACGGAAGAACTGCCATTCTAGATCTTCGTCACGAACCGTGACTTTTTGGGGATCTACCTTGGGTAGTACCGCAACTGAGGCGGTGGAGGTATGTATACGGCCCTGTGATTCGGTTGCAGGGACTCTCTGGACGCGGTGGACGCCGCTCTCCCACTTGAATAGGCCATAGGCGCCCTGTGGTAGCCGCGGGTCGCTGGGGCGGCCACTGAAGAGGTAGGCACCTTCGTCGAGCAACTCGTATTTGAGTCCCTCGATCTCGGCGAAGCGCTTGTACATGCGTTCAAGGTCGCTGGCCCAGATTTTGGCTTCGTCCCCGCCGGCTCCGGCGCGAAACTCGATGATCGCAGGGCGTTTGTCCTGCTCGGTATCCTCACTTGTCTCGAGGCTCTTGAGCTGGGCTAGTTTTAGCGTCCGTAGATTTTCGAGGGAGGTGAGTTCGGTTTTGGCCATCTGGGCGAATTGGGGGTCGCTGGCCAAAGTCTTACTGTCCTCAATCTGCTGGTCAAGCGAGAGGATTTCTCGGGCTATGGTCGCACTTGCAGAGAGATCAGCGATAGCCGAGCCCAATGCAGAAAGCTGACTAGCGTTCTCAGGTAGAGCTGATTTGGCTACCAAGTCGTCGTAATCAGAGACAATTTTGGCGTAATCCATGGGTATAGTATAGGGTATGTCGTATAGAGTATGGAGTATGGGGGCAATCTACGTTTGGGCGCGGATATCGGTCAAAGTTTGGGGACCAGTTTGAGATCCTCGGCGGTCTTTTTTGACTTTTTTGCCAGTGGCGGCTTTTTGTTTGGCCTGGAATTTCTCTACCCGACCGAGCTGATCGACAAAGCGCATCTCACCGGTGAAGAAGGGGTGACACTTGGCGCAGATGTCGACAGTAAAATCAGTCTTGGTGGAGCCAGTCTGGAAAGCAGCACCACATGAACAGGTGATGGTGATCTGATTGTATTGGGGATGGATACCTGACTTCATGGGGAGAATTATATCATCCCCCTACGCCTTTTGCTATGGTGGGACAAGCCTATGACCTCGTGCGGGTTTTGGCGCGCAGGACACCCCAAGCGATAATCAAAATAGCTAGAAGTGTGAGGAGTGAGGGAGTCTCGCCCAAGAGCAAGAACGCTGCGGGGATAGCGACCACACCATTCAAATAGGTAAAGAGATTGGCCTCCGACACCTCGATCTTGCTCTGGGCATAGAGGTAGAGGGCGAAGGCCAGGATGCCGCCGGGGATAGCCATATATAAAACAGGAAATAGGACATAGGAATTAGTGATTAGTCGTAGATCTGGGAGCATGTTTTGCGAGCGTAACACCAAGAAATAAATAAATGCGGTGGCAAGATAGGTGAGTGCACCAAGGTAGAGTGGGGGTTTCTTTTTGTATACCTTTTTCGCGGTAATAGCATAGATAGCATAGAGCAGGTTGTAGCCGAGGATATAGAGATTGCCGCTTGTGCTCATTGGCGTGTCTATACCCGTACTAAACAGGGGAGCGATAACCAGAATCAGGGATCCAAGGAGTGAAAGCGCCAGCCCCTGCCACTCGCGTTTGGTTTCGCGTTCGTGGAGAAACCAGATACCACCCAGGACAACAAAAATGGGACCAGTTGCGCCGATCAGCGAGGCTTCGAGCGCACTCGTTTTTGCGAGCCCTTCGTAGAGTATGAGCAGAGGCAGTGCAGTACCGCACAGCTCAATAAGCAATACTTTGAGTATATAAGATATTTTTGGGTACACTTTGAAATAATAAACGAGAAATATCGGTAGGGAGAGAAGGCCAGCTACGAGGAAGCGGAAAAATAAGTATTGCAGGGGAGAGATATGGTCAAAAACCGGTTTGACTATCGCGAAAGCGCAACCCCATATGATTGCATTGATGGAGAGGGCTAGGTAGGCTAGGCGACGGTTATTGGACATTGCTGTCATTAGACAATAACCAAGCACCAATAATCAATCACCAAACAAATGCTAATTCCTAATTGTCTCTAGGACCTCAGATATGGGGAGAGTCACTTGTTCGCGAGTGGCAAGATTTTTTACCGTCACTGTCGAGTTTTTAACTTCCTCCTCACCGATCACGAGGGCAAAGGGGATGCCTTTTTTGTCGGCGTACTTAAACTGTTTATCCAGTTTGTCACTTGGGTCAGGATAGAGCTCGGTGTTGATGCCCGCCTGACGCAGAGATTGTGCGACCTGCAAGGTCTCACCTTGTAGGGAAGGGGAGAAAACAGTGACGAGGACGCGGGTTTTTTGAGTGACTGGAATGAGACCGAGCGCATCGGCGGCCTCGACGGTGCGGTCAAAACCGTAGGCGATGCCGGTCGCCGGTATTTTCATCCCGGTGAGACGCTCCATCATGCCGTCGTAGCGTTCACCGCCACCCACAGAACCTACCGTATAATCCTCAATCACGATCTCCCAGATAGGTCCTTGGGAGTACGAAAATGAGCGAGCGAGTGTGGGCTCAAAACGGTAGAATTCGCGGCTAAAGCCGGATTTTTCCAGATAATTGATGATTGTTTTGATGGTCTCATCAGGTTTGATGCCCGCTACCTGGTCAAAGTATTTGTTGGCGTCTGACTCGGTTATCTCTTTTTTCATCATGTCAGTAATCACTCCATCTCGGCCAATCTTTTTGAGTTTGTCGATGGCGACGATGGCCGCGTAGGGAATGTCTTTCATCAGGTCCCGGTTGTTGAAGATGATCACCGGTTTTTTGAAACCAAGTTTGAGATAGGTGTCGAGATTGACGGCGATGACCTCTGCGTCGGCACTGGCGTCTGCCACCCCGAAAATATCGAGGTCAAACTGGGTAAACTCGCGGTAGCGGCCTTTTTGGGGTTTTTCTGCCCGGAAGACAGATTGGACTTGGTAGCGGCGGAAGGGGAAAGTGAGGGAGTTAAAATTATTGGCGACGTAGCGGCAGGTAGGCACGGTTTGGTCATAGCGGAGCGAGACCTCGCGGCCACCGTTGTCCAAAAACTTGTAAATTAACTTGACGTCCTCGCCGATTTCGTCCTGGAAAAGGGCGTAGGGTTCGAGAGTGGGGGTTTCGATTGGCTCGTAACCCCAGAGTTCGGCGGTCTTGACCATCACGTTCTTAACCCAAGCGCGTTTTTGCACGTCAGTAGGCAAGAGATCGCGGAATCCTTTGAGGGTTTGTAGATTTTGTTTTTGCATGGTTTTCATTATACCTCCTTTTTGAACTCGATTTGCTCATATAATGCAAAAGGTTTTTTGTAGTATTTGGCCCATTCTTTGTCACCGTAAGAGAAATGCCACCACTCCCCGTCGAAGGGGGCAAAACCTACCTTCATCATAGTTCTCCTGAGTAGTTGTCGGTTTGCTTGACCTTGTTTGCTAACAAAAGGTGAGAAAGTAAAAGCATCTTTGTTAAATTGCCATATTTTAGTCCCCATGTTTAATGGTTTCCCTGATTTGAGAATTTGGATATCGACTGCGCCTCCGGTGGGGTGTCCAGCCACTTCTGGTACGGCTATTAGACGATGAGCGGCTTCTATGAGCTCTGTGTCCACATACTTGTCCGAAAACTTTTTTTTGTACTTTAGAAACAATTTATTCTGGATACTCAGAGCCCTATATCCATAGACAATTTCAAGCGCTAAACTGGAATCCAGCTCGGTTAGTAGCTTGCTTGCTTGATAGAGCTTTTTGAGTACTTGTGTGCGGACGTAGATGGACACGCCAGTATAACCAAACATATTTTTGTCGATTTGCCTTGTTCTTAGATTGGGTCTTGGTTGAACTACCACCAAATTTTCTGTGATAGCTCTTACTGGCACGTTTATAAGATCAGCATATTTCAGCATGGTACCTTCGAGAGATTTATATATGGCTTGCCTAGTTGGCATATGAAAGTTCTCCATCGTAGAGAATCCTGACAGTGCCACTAATATATGAACTAACCACTTCACTATTTTCTATCGTCGCAGTGGTTGCGATCTTTTCTCCAGAGGGCTGAATGACTTCTAGAGTTTTGTTTTCACCTGCTACCAATGCTGCGGCGACTCCAATCGCGCAGGTTCCACTGCCACAGGCGGTTTCATCAAAAATAGTTTGTACTGTTCCTCCGACCCAAACACAAAATTGTGCCTGAGCAGATTCTGGGTCGTAAAATGATACGCCTACGGCTGGTTGGTCAACTAAACCATATTTATTTTCTCTGAGCAAAGTATCAAGAACTTCTCGGGCGGGACGATTTTTTTGCTCCAGATCTGTGACTACCAGTTGTGCTATGCCGTCAAGCTGTACGAGTGTCCCTTCCTTAACTATTGTTGCTAACTCATGTGATAGGGGCATTTCAAGTGTAATGATCCCATTGGCAACGTCAAAGTTGAGAGGCCTGTTGACTCCTGAGACTTCAATCAACCCTCTGTAATCTTTGCCTTCAGTTATGAGTTGGATGACGCTACGAGTAGCATTGCCGCAGAATTCACCCCCAAACATTTCCACTCTCGCAACTGCCTCTTTATCTTTGGGTAGTGTGACGAAACAACATTGCTCAACTCCAGGTTGATTGCTGGCTTTTTTTGTCCAAGCGTTGATAATTTGTTCATTTGGGAGGATGCTGTCCTTACTGAGTTGATCATATACGACTGCAGTGGTATTGCCTGAGGGGTAGGCTATAGCCACTCGCCTCAATTTTTCTTCTGCTTTCATAGATTGCTCCTTTATTTGTTTTCTAAGATAGACTCGTTCATCTAGGGCAATTTTTCCGCCCTGCCTGGTTTGTGCGACAACTTCGCGGATCTCGCTGAGCACAAAACCTTCTGATTCATAAAGGTTGATGGCTTTCTCGTTACGGGCGGTGGTTCTGATTTCAAAAGCAGAAGGATTTCTTTTTGACCCAAGATCTAGTAGAGCTCTGAGTGTAGTTCTGCCGATACCTTCGCCTTGTCTCTCGGGAAGCACGGCCAGTTCTTCGATGAAATAGTCGTTATCATCATTCGTATATCCGCCAGCAAGAGAGATAACATCTCCGCTTTCCTGCTGTCCTAGCAGTAGATCTCCGCTCTGATCCAAAATGTATTGCAGCGCTCCGATAGATTCTTCCGAGGTGAATGTCTCTAGATAGGGGATTCTGGCAAAGGCCTGTTGATAGGTTATAACTGCGCTCTCTATTTGCCTTGCATCGAGTTTCGATAGTTGATCTACTACTATTAGTTCTGGTTGCATATATTTATTTCTTAATTTGTATGTGCTTGATAAGGCGGAAAGCACAAAAAATCCCGCTTGCGGCGGGATACATGTTGATAAGCTTCTGAAAAATAGTTACAACAAAGTACCCGCCTGTGGTAGGTGGGTATGATGCGAGGTAGAGACGTTACCTATTTGTTTCATGTCAACATGTTACCACGATGATATGAGCAATGTCAAGAGGGTGTATTAGCAGCGAGCTATTTATGTGAGAGAAGGGAGGTTGAGAGAGTTGTCGATGCGATCAAGGCGAAGCGTATGATTGGTGACAACAGACTGAGTAACGAGCAGTTCATCGCCGGTAGTTGTAGTATTTTTGAGAAGTAAATCAAAATTATCCATTACCTCTGATCGAAACGCGGTAAACTGGTCTTGAGTGACAAAGTGCAGCTTCATCATTTCAATGAGTAATTGCACATCAGCTTGATTGAGGGTGGGTTTTTGCTTTACCATAGTCGTAGTTAAACACTTTTGAGTTACGGAATCAAGTTACTTTTCCAGTCTTGAGAGGGCGGTTTTGTAGCCGTTTTGGCCGTGGTGAAGCCAGAGAGCGACACGGGTCACAGTGGTCGTTGAGACGCCAACTTGCTTGGCGATATCCAAGTAGGGAACATTTTGATTGAGCAGGAGCACAATCTGCCACCTTTGACTGATAGCTTCTAGTTCCTGTAGCGTCATAAGATCGCGAAAAAAAGTCGCCAGCTCCGCGGGAGTTTTGAGCGTGAGCGTGGCTTGCAAAAGATCGTGCATTGCTGGCGAGGGATAATGAGTCTTAGTCATACGATTACTCAGCTAGGGCGGCGGTCGCCACGCGCATAAAGATCGTGGCAGTCAGGTCGTTATCTTCGTCAACTGTCGCAGTATAGATCAAGGTGTCACCCACGGAGAGATCAGAGAGCTCAATACTGCCTGCTGCGGATTTAAACAGTGTTTTGCTCGTCAACGTTAGTACTCGCTCAGCTGAGTCCACCTTGAGTGTCAAGTTAGCTTTGCCTATTTTGACGATAGTGCCGAGGCCGGTTGCTTTTGCTGGAGCCTTGATCGGGGTAGCGCTCACAATCAGGCGGCGACCTGTGAGCACATCCCCTCCTTCTGCTGGATAGCCCATCGCAATCACATAGTCGTCGATGCGAATGTCGTCTGCCTCGATACTGGCATTGCCGGGACTGCGCAGTATAGTGGCATTGTCCTCTAACTTGACATCTTTTTTGCCGTCCTTGTCTTCGATGACGATCGTGTTTTTGATAACGTCTACAACCCTCCCGATATAGGCGCGAGCGGTAGAGGCGGGAGCCGAGGTGTTATCTAAGCTTTCGACCAGACGTTTCTTGAGATTTTCCGTCACTTCATCGATTGTGGCAGGAACAGGCGAGGGAGAGGGGGAAGGCGTTGGAGAGGGAGGGGCGGCAGAGACAAGGGTTAGATGAGTAGGAATACAGTTGAGTGTAATTAGCGTGATAAGTAGGGGTAAAAAAAGTATTTTCTGCATAACGATTTGGAAAAGTTTACTCTATCACAGTTGGGCAGTTGTGTACACTGCGTTTAAAGATTCTTCTATTTTGGTACCGTCACTCTGGTAGACAGTGATGTGGATCATATTGGCGCCTTTGACGAGATTAACCTCCTGACTAAAGTTGCCTAGATCAGTAGGGACTATGAGGTATTCACCAAGTTCGCTAAGTATTGCAATATAGGTGCCTGGTAATGTTTTGCCAGTTATCGCGAGTTTGGGGGTTGCAGTTACTGAGTTGTCAGGAGTGGTGAGCTCTACGAATAAAGGGGCGGCGTTACTATCTGGAGATTGAGAAAGGCTGGGTTCTCTCAATTCTTTGCCTTGGAGTTTGAGTTCACGCAGTGCGTGACGTGCTCGTAGTATGCCGCCAGTTACGACGAGAGCGAGAATGAGTCCTATAATAACAGCCACAGTGGCTTCTTTTTTCATTTTCATCTTGTTCACAGTGTAACTCACTGTGGTATTATTGTCACTATGGAAATTAGTTATCTAGGAAAAAGCGGTTTCAAGATCAAAGCCAAAACCGGTAGTGTCAGGGCCGAAGCAGATCAAATCACAATGTCACATAAGGGCGGGGGAGAGGACTTTGTCGTGACCCAAGCAGGTGAATACGAAGTCGAGGGGGTATCGGTTTTTGGGTTCGGCGAAGAAGGTGTTACAGTCTATGTAGTGCAATTTGAAGATATCCGCGTATTGTATCTTGGGAGCTTGACAAAGGCACTTAGTGAAAAAATATTTACTGAGCTTGAGAATATTGATGTGGTGATTGTGCCTGTTGACACTTTGAGTCACAAAGAAGTAATAGAGATTATTGCAAAAATTGAACCTTACTACGTATTGCCATATGGAGAGACAACCACAAAATTTATCGCATCGTACGAGCATGGTAGTCGTAGTGTAAAGAGTCTCAATCTGAGCAAAATTTCTCTCCCCGCCGACTTGACCGAAGTTATTGTGTTTGAGTAATCCTTTGATTCGTTCGACGAGCTCAGTGTGAACCCGCTCAGGATAAATGCTAAAATAATGGCATGGCCACTCAAAAAGTCCCTCCCCATAGTGACGAAGCAGAAAAGTCGGTACTAGGGTCTATTTTGCTAGACCGAGACGCAATTGTACAAGTCTCCGAATTTTTGCGAAGTGAGCACTTTTACCAGACTAAACACGGCGATATCTATAGTGCAATGATCAAGCTGTTTGAGGGGCGAGAGCCAATTGATCTGGTCACATTGCCACAAAAACTAAAATCAATGAAGCTACTTGAGCGAGTAGGGGGAGTCACCTACATCTCGACTTTAGTTGATGGCGTGCCTAGCTCGGCAAACGTAAAACATTATGGTGAGATTATCCAAAACTATTATACTCGGCGTCAACTGATCTCCGATTCCTCAGCCATGATTGAGATGTCGTTTGATGAGGGGACTGACATAGCCGGCATTCTAGACTCGGCAGAGCAAAAGGTATTCTCCCTTTCTCAAGCTAATTTGCGGCAGGGATTCTTGCCGATTCGTAATATCCTTGCAGAGAGTTTTGATCGTTTGGACGAGCTGTCCAAAAAATCAGGGACACTGCGGGGAGTGGCGACCGGGTTTACTGACCTAGACAATTGTTTGGCTGGCATGCAAGACTCCAACTTGCTTATATTGGCCGCACGCCCCGGTATGGGTAAGACGGCGTTTTCTCTCAACATTGCCCAGTATGCAAGCGTGATCTCCAGAGTTCCTGTAGGATTTTTCTCTCTCGAAATGAGCAAGGAGGAGCTAGTCGATCGGATGCTTGTGGCCCAAGCCGATATCGATGCGTGGCGTCTCAAGACAGGTAAGCTCACGCCCGCAGATTTTGAGAAGTTGTCTGGTGCGATGGGCGTTTTGGCGGAAGCACCACTTTTTATCGATGATACGCCCGGGATCTCGGTGCTGGAAATGCGCACCAAGGCGAGGAGGCTCAAATCAGAGCATAACCTTGGGCTGATTGTGGTGGACTATCTCCAGCTCGTCAAAGGACGTAACCTCGAGAACCGGGTACAAGAAGTAGCCGAAATCAGCCAAGGACTCAAAAATTTGGCGCGTGAGCTCAAGATACCCGTCCTTGCGCTCTCGCAACTGTCTAGGTCTATCGAGCATCGCGGTAGTGGCAGTGCGCCGCAGCTCTCAGATCTCCGTGAGTCAGGATCCATCGAACAGGACGCAGACGTGGTGATGTTCCTCTACCGCGAGGATGTGGAGGATCTCTCGACCATGAAACTCTCGATTGCCAAGCATCGCAACGGCGCACTGCGGACGATTGACCTGCGTTTTAAAGGTGAACGTGTGCGATTCTACGGGGTGGATAAGGGAAGATAAAGGGTATGTCGTATACGAAGTTTAAGAATAAGAGCACCCATAGTGACTAGGTCACGATACATTTGGCACTAGCCGATGTATATATGAGACTTCGTTGG